>JBFISV010000067.1:0-10188 GCA_041608415.1 Woeseiaceae bacterium | reverse complement strand
TGGTGACTCCAAATAAGCGACGAGTAACGCCGCATCGCGGCCATTCGGACCGCAACCCGTTGGGACGACGGCTCTTTTTCCGCAATCCCGCGTTGCAGCTCGCTTGAGTGGAATGACCACACGGCGCTCGCTACGCCTCGGCTTGCGAAAAAAATAGCCGTCGTCGCGGCCATGATCTATTTTGAGACAGGTTCCAGTGTCGGCAGACATGATGACAAAGGTTTCGGCGCGACGGGACGGTGCAATGCCGCCGAATTCTACATTGACCCGTTGTTCGCCGATACTGCAAACTGCCGCCAGCGATGAGCCTTACCGTGTGAACGACAAGAAAACAATCGATTTCGACTCCGTGGAGTCGCGGCGCAGCTCGGCCTCCCAGCGGCGGATGTCGATACCGCGGCGTATTTATTACGCGCTGGGGCTGCCTGTGCTGCGGGGCCTCATACGGCTCCTGACCGCGAGTTACCGATACGAACCGATTATCGGCGAGGAAAACCTGCTGGCATTTATCGAGAGCGGGCAGGTCTGCGCGCCATGCTACTGGCATCAGCACAGCGTCCTGTGCACGTCGCAGGTGCGCCGATGGGTACGCCGGGGATTCAAGGCCTGCTTTTTGATTTCGGGTTCGGTGGACGGCGAGGTGCCGGCGCGCGTTGCACAGGCATGGGGCGCGGAAGTCATTCGCGGATCGGCCAACCAGAGCGGCGCGCTCGCCCTCCGCGACATGCAACGCATGATGAAACGCGGCTACTCGATGGTGACCGCCGCCGATGGCCCGCGCGGGCCCAAGTACGAGTTCAAGCTCGGGACGATGCTGATGGCGCGCATTGCCGCGGTACCGATCGTTCCTGTCGCTGTTGCCGCCGATCGCGCCTGGTACCTCAATCGCTGGGACGACTTCATGGTTCCGAGGCCGTTCGCGCGAGTTGCAATTGCCGTCGGCGATCCGATCCCGATTCCCAGGGACCTGCCTCTGGACGGCCTCGAACCCCTGAGGGCGGACGTTCAGCGGGCGATCATGTCCCTGATGGCAGACTGCGAGAAAGCGGTTCGACGCGCCTGAGCACACGGCTTTCAACTTCGATTGCGCGTCTTGCTCGCGGTTGACTCGGCGACCTCAGCGCGAGCGACACGCACCCGCCCCGATGGCCTGCCCGCGGGGGAAACGAGTGGCCACTTATTTGTTAACCCGATCGAACGTCTGCACCACGAGCATCGCCCGTGACTTCCTCGTGAAAATCGAGATACTCCGGACAAGTCGTCTGCCGTCCTCCGCGAGTTGATAACGCTCGTGGAGCTTGTCGCCTTTCTCATCCAGCGTTTCGATCACGTAGGCGTCATCTTCCCAGCCCGATGAGCGTTCGGCGACAACGGGGCCGACGCTGACCTCGGTGTACTCGCCGAAACGGTATTCCTCGACGATAGCCCGGTCGAAACTGATAAAGAGCGCATGCGCCGTCTGCGTGATTTTGAGATTCGAACCGGCTTCGAGAAACACGTGCACGAGCGAGCCTCGATCGCGACGCGCAGCACCCGCACCGGGCGGTGCGAAAATGTTTCCGCGGCCTCCGGCCGCCGCGACCTGGGCCTCCGCGAGGCGCCGATTCGTACCGGCGCTGTCGCTCGCAAGTTGCCACGAGCCGCTGAAGTCGATGCCGGCGGGCACGACGGCGCTGCGATGGACGAGTACTTCCCTCGCCGCGCAGCCCGCCACCAGCAGTGCCGCCATGGCGAGGAGCGCCGGCATCGCGATGGCCGGACGTCGCCTCACGAAAAACGCGACAACGTCATTCCGGGGGCAGCGGAATGAAGTCATCTTCTCCGGGCACGGCATCGAAGCGACCGTTTTGCCAGTCGTCTTTTGCCCGCTCGAGCCGCCCCCGGTTGCTGCTGACGAAGTTCCACCAGATGATCCGCTCGCCCGCGAGCGCGTCGCCGCCACAGAAGACTATGTGGCAGTCGGAAGCCGCAGTCATTCGTTCGCCGCCGCCACCGTCGAACACGGCGAGCTGCCCCGCCCGGACGGACACGTTTCCGATGTCGATTGTGCCGGTAATGACGTACACGCCGAGTTCCTGCGCTTCCGGCAATTCGATCGTTCGACCGGAAGAGACGGTTGCCGCGGCCAGCAGCGTCTCGCTCGCCGTCTTCACCGGCGACATGGCACCGAACGCGCGGCCGACGATCACGCAAATGTCCACGCCTTCGAGCGACACGTCCGGAATCTCGTCGGCCGCATAATGCGTGAAATCGGGATCGGACTCTTCGTCGGCGATCGGCAGAGCGACCCAGGTTTGAATACCGTGCAGCTTCTGACCGCGATCGAGGATTTCCGGGGTGACTTTTTCCGAGTGGACGATGCCTCGTCCGGCCGTCATCCAGTTCACGGCCCCGGGCCGGATTCGCTGCACGAAGCCGAGGCTGTCCCGGTGCAGGATCTCGCCCTCGAAGAGGTAGGTGACCGTGGCAAGGCCGATGTGCGGATGTGACCGTACGTTGACGCCCTTGCCGGGCGGAAACTCGGCGGGCCCCATGTGATCGAAAAAAATGAACGGACCTATGCGCTGCCGGCGTCTGTCGGGTAAGGCACGCCGGACCGAGAACTCGCCGAGATCCCTGCTCCGCGGCTCGATAATCAGCGTCTCGTCGGCCGCTGCAGACATTGTTGCCTCCTCAATAAATTCTCGAAGACCCCGCGCCTCCGGATGCGCACCGAATCGAGTTCGAGCCAGTCGGCGAGCGCGCGTAACTCAGCGGCGAGTTCCGCCGCGCAGCGATCCGGATCGGCCCCGTCTTCGAGATGCGCCTGCCGCACGAGCAGCGTGCCCGACTTGCGGTCGGCTTTCAGGTCCACTCGCGCCACGATCCGATCGCGCATGCGAAACGGCAGCACATAATACCCCCACTTGCGCTTTTCTGCCGGCACGTAGATTTCGATGCGGTAGTGGAAACCGAACAGGCGTTCGGCACGCGGCCGGAACCAGACGACCGGATCGAACGGCGACAGCAGCGACGCGCCGTCGATGCGACGCGGACAGCGTGCGCGCGCGGAGAGATAGGCGGGTTCTTTCCAGTTTTCGACGGAGACCGGTGCTATTTTCCCCGCATCGGCCAGTTCCTGAACCCGCGGCGCCGCGTCGCGTGGCGACATGCGGAAATAGTCGGCGAGGTCCTGCAACGTCGCGATGCCGAGCGCATCGGCGGCGCGCTGCAACAGCATTCTGTGGGCATCCGGCCGTGCAACGGTCTGCGCGAGGTGTTCAGGCGGAACGACGCGCCGCGGCAAATCGTAGACGCGCTGGAAATTCGGCCGCCGCTCGCTGACGGCGAGCTTGCCGCGCCCGAAATGAAATTCGAGCGCCCAGCGCGGGACCGAGCGGTGCCAGTCGCCGGCCTTGCGCCGGGGCCCGGCGACGGGCGGCAGCTGATCGGCGCTGAGCGCCCCGTCCGCCTCGACCTGTTCGAGCACCCGGCGCAGGTAGCTCTCACGATTCGGAAGCTTCGCGATGGGGTTGTTTTTCCACGGCTGCCAGGCCGCGCGGCGGTGCGCGAGCAGCGGCCACGTGCTGACGGGCACGATGGATGCTTCATGCGCCCACTGCTCCGTGAATTCCCGCCGACCGTAGATGAACTGCTCGAAACGCCGCCGGTCGTAAGCGCCCAGCCGCGAAAACATCACGAGGTAATGCGCCGGCACGAGCACGTTGACGAAGTCGAGCTGCAGGAGCCCGAGGGTATTGACGACGCGGCGGAAATGCCTGATGTCGGCGCTGCCGTCGGCACGGGCACGGTCGAAGCCCTGCGCCGCCAGCGCGATGCGGCGCGCGTCAGCCGCCGAGAGTCGAACGCGCCGGGCCATAGGGCGGGCCTTGCCCGGCTAGTCGGGCTGCAGCCCCGCGCCGACCTTGCCGGCGCGTACCGCGAGGCGTGCGTCCACGCCGACCGTGTAACGGCGATCGTGGACGGTGTCGACGAGATGCCACTCTGCGCGACAGGCGTCGGGCGAAACCGTGAGCAACAGCCAGCCGCGCCGCTCGGTTTCCATGTAGCGAAGGCTGGGATTCAGGGCAAGCGTCGCGTCGCGCACCGCGTTGGGGCGCTCCTCGGGCAGGTATTCCGCGAACCCGGGTGAGGTTACCGACGTCGTCATGAACTCGACGGCGACGGGCGTATCGCCGCCCTTGGGCGTCAGGTTGCCGGCCAGCGAAGTATGCAGGTCGCCACTCAACACCACGGGATTTTCCGCATGATCCGCGAGCATGCGCAGGAAATCTTCGCGCGCGACGGGATAGCCGTTCCACGTGTCGAGCAACATCGGCGGGTTGCCCTCGCTCGCCGTAATATATTCCTCGAGCCGCTCGACGGGCAGCATCGACTCGCGTTCGAGATCCAGCAGCGGACCGAGTTCGGGTGACAGGGTCGGGGAAACCATGACCTGTTGCCCGATCACCTGCCACACGCTGCCGTTCGCTCGCTCGAGCGCCGCCTGCAGCCAGCGTTCCTGGTCCGAACCGAGCAGGCGCCGCCCGGGGTCGCGCATCGCCGCACCGACCGTCTCGCTCGAAACGTCCGGGCCGGCGTCCGGTTGCCGGTCCCGGCCCAGCATTCGCGTGTCGAGCATGATCAGCGACAGCAGCTCGCCATAGTCGTATTGCCGGTGGATACGCGTTTGTCCCTGCCTGTGCGCAACTCTGACCGGCATCCATTCGAGCCAGGCCTGGATCGCCGCATCGCGCCGCACGTCCCAGTCGCCGTCTTCTTCGCGGTGATTCTGGGCGCCGGCGCGCCAGGCGTCGTTCGCGAGTTCGTGGTCGTCCCAGACCGCGATGAGCGGGTGCATGGCGTGCATTGCCTGCGAATCCGGATCGGCCTTGTATTGCGCGTGCCGGATTCGATAGTCGGCGAGGTTGACGAGGCGTTCGCGCGGTTCGAGCGTGCGGCCCAGTTCTTCGGCACGCTCCGTCGCGTACTCGCCCATGCCGTATTCGTAAATGTAGTCGCCGAGATGAATGACTGCGTCGAGATCGTCACGTACGGCGATGTCCCGGTATACGTTGAAGTAGCCATACGGGTAGTTCGAACAGGAGACAACCGCGAATGCCGCGGACTCGACGGCGCCTGCGGGCAGCGTCCGGGTCCGGCCTAACGGCGAGCGCCGCTCGCCCAGGGCAAACTGGAAATAAATGGTCTTACCCGTCGGCAAACCGGAAGCGTCCACCTTGACCGTGTAGTCGCGGTATGGGCCGGTTCTGAATACGCCCTGGGCGACGATCTGCCGCAGGTTGCGGTCCGTGGCGGCGCGCCACGTCACGTCGACGGAATCACCGGAAACTCCCGATACGCGCGTCCAGAGAATGACGCGATCGGTCATGGGATCGCCGCTTGCGACGCCATGCGCGAAACTGACGGCGGCCGGCGCGGGACGTTGCGTCTCGCAGCCGAGGCTCGGCAGCAGCGCGCCGCCGAGCAGCGAACGCAGAAAATTACGCCGTTGCATCGATCTTTCCGCTCAATCGTCGGTAATGATGGCGTCCGCCTCGATTTCCACGAGCATGCGGGGATCGATCAGCCGTGACACTTCGACCATCGAGGTTGCGGGGGGCGCGGCGCCGAAGGCCTCCTTGTGGGCACGCGCCACCGCGGGCCACTGCTCGATGTCGGTCACGAACATCCGTGTCCGCACGACGTCCGCGAGGCTCGAACCGGCCTCCTCGAGCGCGCTGGCAATGATCTCGATGCAACGCCGGCTCTGCGCGTAGATGTCGCCAACGCCGACGAGTTCTCCATCGGCACCGACGGCCGCCGAACCCGACACAGCCACGTAGCGACCGGCCCTGACCGCGCGGCAATAGCCGGCCTCGGCTTCCCAGATCGCCCCCGAGGCGATGCGGCGGTGATTCTCAGCCACGGCACTTTTCTAGTATTAACATTAAATTGACTTTGCTACTCTTTGTTTTAAAACAATTTTTATGAGTCCCAGCCCGAACAGCGACGCGACCGTGTAGCCACCGAACAGCGACCAGAACAGCGCGCCCCCGACGAGCCCCTGAAGCTTTAAAAGCCAGACGCCGGCACCGTTGATGACCAGCAGGCGCAGCAGTTCCAGGCCGTGAGCGCCGGGCCGCTCCTCGTTGAGCAAACCGAGAACATATAGCTTTGCAGACAGCAGCGCCACAGGTACGGCCACGGCCAACGCGCCCCGCTCCGCGAACAGAGCGGCGATCAGGAAGCTTACGGCGATCACCACGGCGAATTGCACCAGGACGTAACGCCGCACGCTATCGTCGACCGGCGGATCGTATTTCTTGAAACGCGACAGATCGGAGTGCGCGCGTGGGAAGCGCGCCTCGACGTCCGCGGGCCGCCAACCCGTGCGCCGGAACCAGATGCCGAGTTTGTCCCGCCAGCGCCGGGTCCGGCGCGCGTCGAACAACAGGTAGTCGTAGACCTGCAGGTTCGCCCAGAACGGGTTCCAGTTTGCGAGCGGTTTGCGCACGCCGTAGACGACGGGCTCGTCATCACGCTCCGCTTCGAAGGTCCCGAACAGGCGGTCCCACAGGATCAGCATGCCGCCGTAATTCTTGTCGATATAACGCTGGTTCTGCGCGTGGTGCACGCGGTGATTCGATGGCGTGACGAGAATGCGATCGAGCGGCCCGAGGCGCCGGACGACCTGCGTGTGCACCCAGAACTGGTAGATGAGGTTGACGGCGTTGACCGCGAGCAGGACCTCCAGCGGGAATCCGATCAGGAACAATGGCAGGTAGAAAATCCAGCCGAACAGGAAGCCCGTGCTCGTCTGCCGCAGCGCCGTCGACAGGTTGTAGTCCTCGCTCTGGTGATGCACGGCATGCGCCGCCCACAGAACCGAGATCTCGTGGCTGAACCGATGGAACCAGTAGTAGCACAGGTCCCACAGAATCGCGGCCGTGACCCACAGCGCGATGCCGCGCGGCGATGCATCGAACCACGCGAGCGGCATGTCGATGAGCGCGAAGTTCTGCAGTACGAAGCCCCATACGAACAGCGGCACCAGCCGCGTGAAGTAGCCGAGTGTCGTGCTGAGGATGCCCGCGCTGAGGCTGTTGATCGCATCGTTCTGGCGGTAAAAGCCACTGCCGCGCGCCCGGTCGATGGCCCATTCGACAGCCAGCGCGAGCAGGAAAAACGGGACGGCGAGCGCGATCAGATCCATGCCGCAATGGTATCAATATAAGGTAAGCTGCCGCCGTCGAACTTGACGGAATCGGCCCATGATCAACGCCAACGAAATCGATCTGCTGTCCTCCGCACTGGCGAAGCTGGCCGCCGGCTATGATGACATGCCGGAATTCACGCCCCAGTTCGACGTGGCCGAGGCGGCCGGGGTTCTCGATCGCGTCGCGCAACGCATGCAGGACAACTACCCCTACTATCACCCGCTGTACGCGGGCCAGATGCTGAAACCGCCGCATGCGGTCGCGCGCATCGCCTATGCGATGTCGCTGTGGGTCAACCCGAACAACCACGCACTCGACGGCGGCCGCGCAAGTTCGGCGCTCGAGAAGGAATGCATCCGGACACTGGGCCGCATGTTCGGCTGGGAGGCGCCGCTCGGCCACCTGGCCGGCGGTGGCACCATGGCGAATCTCGAGGCGCTATGGATCGCCGGGCGTCTGCATCCGGGCAGGCGCATCGCGGCCTCGGCGCAGGCGCATTACACGCACAGCCGCATCAGCGACGTCCTCGGCCTGCCGTTCACGTCACTGCCGGTCGACGCCGACGGCCGGGTCGACCTCGGGCATGTCGAAGAAGCGCTCGCGACCGGGGATGTCGGCACCATCGTCGCGACGATCGGCAACACCGGACTCGGAGCCGTCGACCCGCTGGCCGACATCGTCGAACTCGCGCAACGTTACGACGTGCGCGTGCACGCCGACGCGGCTTACGGCGGGTATTTCGGGCTTGCCGGAGGCCTCTCCGCGGCCACGCGGCGCGCCTACGATGCCTTGACCGACGTCGATTCGATCGTGATCGATCCGCACAAGCACGGCTTGCAGCCTTATGGCTGCGGTTGCGTTCTCTTCCGGGATCCCGACGTCGGCCGCTTCTACAAGCACGGCTCGCCGTATACGTATTTCAGTTCGGCCGAGCTTCATCTCGGCGAAATCAGCCTCGAATGTTCGCGGCCGGGCGCCGCAGCCGTCGCATTGTGGGCGACCCAGGAACTGCTGCCGCTCGAGGCGGGTGGCGAATTTGCGCGCGGACTCGACCGTAGTCTCGCGGCAGCGGCCGGGTTTTACGAGCGGCTCGTCGCGAGCCGCGCCTACCAGCCGCTGATGCGGCCGGAACTCGACATCGTCGTCTACTACCCGCAGGCCGCCGACGCCGTGTCCGCGAGCGAACGATCGCGCAGGGTCTTTGCCGCCGCCGCAGAGCGCAACCTGCACCTGGCCCTGATCGAACTGCCGGTCGAATTGGTGGGGCGCCATGTGCCCGAACTCGAGGCGAACGCCGAGACGGTCACGTGTCTGCGTTCGGTGCTCATGAAACCCGAGCACGCGGACTGGCTCGACGAGATCATGCAGATATTAGAGTCTCCCTAGAACCTATCTCGAACTCATGCGAGCCGTAGCATCGCCCTCGCGACCTGCACGCCGAGATAGAAGAATGCGAAGCCGCCGGCCATCGTAGCCAGCAGATACGCGAACGAATAAAAAATCTCGCTGCGCTCGAGCAGCGTGTTCACTTCGAGGACGAGTGCCGACAGCGTCGTGAAGCTGCCGCAAAACCCGATCGCGAACAACAGACGATACTGGTCCGGGATCAAACCCGAATCGTTGAACCAGGCCGAGTTCGCAACGAACTGCGCGACGGCGCCCATGACGAGGCAGCCGATCAGGTTCGCCGACAGCGTGCCGAAGGGGAAGTCCGACTCGCTCTGCAGGCTCACGTTGAGCGCATAGCGCGCCATCGCGCCGAGCGCGCCGCCGATCGCAACGAAAAAATACGACAGCGCGACGTTATACATCGACCGGCTCGCGAGTCAGGCGACACAAAGCCGGCGCCGGGCGTCGAGGTATTCGGCCTCGAGCCGCAGCACGAGATCGTGCGTCGCCAGGATCTCGTCGATAGTGCCCACGCCCTGCCCCGCACCCCAGATGTCTTTCCAGGCTTTCGCGTCGCCCTGGTTACGCTCGGCAAAATTCATTTCGTTTTTCTCCGCCGACTCGAGCGTGGCGGGATCGATGCCGGCCCGTTCGATACTGCCACGCAGGTAGCTGCCGTGTACGCCGCTGAAATAAGCGGTGTACATGATGTCCGCCGCCGCCGAATCGACGATCATCGACTTGTAGTCCGGAATCGCACGCGCTTCCTCGGTCGCGATGAAGCGCGTACCGAAATATGCCAGGTCGGCGCCGATGGCCTGAGCCGCCAGGACGTCGCCGCCGCGCGACATCGCGCCGGAAAGGATGATTACGCCGTCGAACTCGCGGCGGATTTCCTTGACGAGCGCAAACGGGCTCAGCGTGCCCGCATGCCCGCCGGCGCCGGCGGTCACCGCGATGATGCCGTCCACGCCCTGCTCGATGGCCTTGCGCGCATGCCGCATGCTGATGACGTCGTGGAACACCAGTCCGCCATAGCCATGAACCGCGCTGACCACGTCGGCCGGCGGCCGCAAGCTCGTTATGATGATCGGAACTTCGTGTGCGACGCACACCTCGAGGTCGTGCTGCAGTCGATCGTTGCTGACGTGCACGATCTGGTTGACCGCAAACGGGGCGACCGGTTCGTCCGGGTGCTGCTCGCGGAATGCGCCGAGTTCCTCCTTGATCTGCGCGATCCAGTTTGCGAGCTCTTCCTTGGGCCGCGCATTCAGCGCGGGAAAGGAACCGACAATGCCGGCCTGACACTGCGCGATGACGAGTTCGGGACCCGAAACGATGAACATCGGCGCGCCGATGAGCGGCAGCCGCAGGCGACTCGTAAATAAGTCCGGTAACGGCATGCGGTCTCCAATCGTCAAAAAAAACGGCCGCATGCTAACACAGCGCCCGCGCGGTGGTTAATGAGAACCTATCTCAAAATAGATCATGGCCGCGACGACAGCTATTTTTTCGCACGCCGAGGCGCAGCTAGCGCCGTGTGGTCGTTCCACTCAAGCGAGCTGCAACGCGGGATTGCGGAAAAAGAGCCGTCGTCCCA
>JBFISV010000066.1:0-10214 GCA_041608415.1 Woeseiaceae bacterium | reverse complement strand
TGAAGCTGCGCGGCAATGAACTGACGATAATCGACGTCCCGGACCTCAGGGCCGTCGCCGACCTCGACGTCGACATTGCCTACGCCGACGAAACCGTGACGCTCGGCGGCAAGATCCTGATTCCGCACGCTCGCGTGCGGCCGAAAAATCTCGTGCAGAACAAGCAAACGGTCAGCGAAGACGTCGTCATCGTGGCGGGACGCCTGCCTGATACCGAAACGAGAGCGACCGCGGCGCCCGTGCCGATCCGGGGCCTGCTCGAGCTCACGCTGGGCAACGACGTTGCCGTCGACCTCGACCTCGCCAAGGCGACGCTGAGCGGAACCGCGACGTTCGAGTGGAGCGGCGACCCCATGCCGGTAGCGAACGGCCGCTACGCGATTGCCGGCGACATCGAAGCCTTCGGCCAGGTGCTGACGGTCGTCGAAGGCGGCATACGGTTTCCGAGCGTGCCGGCCAACAACCCGAACCTGAGGATTCGCGCCGAGCGCGAGATCTTCGGCAATTCGCAGATCAAGGCGGCGGGTGTGCTGGTCACGGGCACCATCTCGCGACCCGCGATCGAGGCCTACACGTATCCTGCGTCGACCGAGGAACGCGCACTGACTCTGCTGGTTACGGGCAGCGACTTCAACTACGACCAGGGGGTCGGCGCGGTCGCGTTCGGAACTTATGTCGCGCCGAAGCTGTTCCTGAGCTACGGCGTCGGGCTGTTCGGTCGCGACAACGTGATCAGCGCCCGCTACGATCTCGCGAGCGGCTTCGGCATCAAGGCCACGTCCGGGCAGCAGGAGTCGGGCATCGACTTCATTTATCGTTTCGAGCGCTGATTCGTCGCAATGCTCGCCTAGCGGCGATTTGTCAACACCCCGGCGATGTCCCAAAATGCCACTCCCCTTTACGAGTCGAGGCACGTATGCGCTGGCGCGGCAGGCGACGAAGCACCAACATCGAAGACCGGCGCGGACGGGCCAGCGGCGGGCGTCTCGTGGGCGGCGGTATCGGCACGATCGTCCTGGTTCTCGTCGCGATGTATTTCGGAGTCGACCCGACATTTCTGCTGCAGGGGACGCAGTCCACAGGCAGCGCCGGGTCGTCGGGCACGCGCCCCACGGCCGAGCAGCTCGAGAACGATCCCCTGGCGGACATGATTGCGGTCGTCATGGCCGACACCGAGGATGTCTGGCACGAGATCTTTCGCGCCCAGGGGCGGCAGTACCGCGAGCCCGTGCTCGTGATGTTCAGCGGTGCGACGCGTTCGGCCTGCGGCCTCGGGCAGGCGGCGATGGGGCCGTTCTACTGCCCGGCGGACCAGAAGGCCTACATCGACCTGCGCTTTTTCGCGGACATGCGCGAGCGTTTCCGCGCGCCCGGCGATTTCGCGCAGGCCTACGTGCTCGCTCACGAGGTTGGGCATCACGTGCAAAACCTGCTGGGCATTTCGACGCGCGTGCGAGGCATGCAACAGGGGCGCCGCAAGGCCGAGGCCAACGAGCTGTCCGTGCGGCTCGAGCTGCAGGCCGATTGCCTGGCCGGCGTGTGGGCGCGTCGTGCGCACCGCGCGCGCAATATCCTGGAGTCCGGCGATATCGAAGAGGCCCTCAATGCCGCCAGCGCAATCGGCGACGATACCCTGCAGCGGCGCGGCCAGGGTCAGGTCGTGCCGGAGTCGTTCACGCACGGCACCTCGGCGCAGCGGCAGCACTGGTTTCGGACCGGCCTCGGCAGCGGCGACCCGGATTCCTGCGACACCTTCAGCGCAGCCCGGCTGTGACGCGACGACACGGCGAGCCGGCGGCCGGCGTGCGACAGGTTGCGGCGGCGGCCGAGCGGGCGGCCGCGCGCATTGCGGGGCTCGTTCGTGAAACGCCGCTCGATTTCTCGCCGCCATTCAGCGCGGCCAGCGGCGCCAGGGTGTGGTTCAAGCTCGAAAACCTGCAGCGCACGGGCTCGTTCAAACTGCGCGGCGCGGCCAACCGACTCATGACGCTCTCAAAGGCACAGCGTGACGCCGGCTGTGTCGTCGCGTCGAGCGGCAATCATGGCGCCGCGGCCGCCTGCGCCATGCAGTCGCTCGGCGTCGAGGGCATCATTTTCGTCCCGGAGTCGACGTCTACGACAAAGGTGGCGGCGATCCGGTCCTATGGCGGCGACGTCAGGTTCTTCGGCACCGACGGCCTCGATACCGAACTCCACGCGCGCGCATTCGCGGAGCAGAGAGGCATGTTCTACCTGTCTCCTTACAACGACGCGGAAGTCATCGCGGGGCAGGGTAGCTGCGGCGTGGAGATCGTCTCGCAGCTGCCCGAGGTCGACGCCGTTTTTATCGCGGTCGGCGGTGGCGGCCTGATCGGCGGCGTCGGCAGCGTGCTCGAGCGCCACAACCCGGATGTCCGCGTGGTTGCCTGCCAACCTGCCAATTCGCCCGCCATGGCGCGCTCGATAGAGGCCGGCGAAATCGTCGTCGTTCCGAGCGCGGCAACCTTGTCCGACGGCACTGCCGGAGGCATCGAGCCCGGCGCCATCACGTTCGATCTTTGCAGGGCGCTGGTCGATGAATTCCTGCTCATCGAAGAAGCCGCGATCGCGCACGCGATGTGCGATTTTATCGACGCGCATCATCAGCTCATCGAGGGCGCGGCCGGTGTTGCGATTGCGGGCTTCCTCGAAAAGCAGGCCGAGTACCGCGACCGCAACGTCGTCATCCTGGTCTGCGGAGCGAACATCAGCCGCGCGGCGCTGGCGACGGTTCTGGCCCATGGCGGCTCGTCGGACGCCGATTGAACCCTGTGGCCTGTCTCGAATCCATTTATGTCGGTGTTGCTGACCTGCGGAGGCGAGTCATGGAAAAGCGGCTGACGACAGCGATTCTGGTCGTCCTGGCAGCGCTCGGCATGCTGGCGGCGGCCCCCGTGCAGGCGCGAACGTCGGCCATCGTCAATGTCAACGTGATTCCGATGACGACGGAAACAATCGTGGCGGGGCAAACGGTCATCGTGCGCGACGGCAGAATCGAAGTTATCGACGACGTCGGCAAGATCGCCGTGCCGCAGGATGCGACGATCATCGACGGGACCGATCGCTTCCTGATGCCGGGCTTGACGGAAATGCACGGCCATGTCACGACGACGGCGACCGTCGAGCGTCTGTTCAGTCTGTTTCTCGCAAACGGCGTGACGACCGTGCGCGGCATGCTCGGGAGGCCCTCCCACCTCGCGTTGCGTGACGACATCGCCGCGGGAAAGTTGCTCGGTCCGCGGCTGATAACGTCGGGTCCTTCGCTGAACGGCAACTCCGTGAATGGCCCGGCCGACGGCGCCCGCCAGGTTCGCGAGCAACATGCGGCAGGCTACGACTTCATCAAGATCCATCCCGGACTGAACGCGCCCGAATTCAACGCCATCGCCGATGTGGCCAACGAACTGGGCATGCCGTTTGCCGGGCACGTGCCGGCAGCCGTCGGCCTCGCAGGAGCGCTCGCCAAAGGTATGGCGACGATCGACCACCTCGACGGATACATGGTTGCGCTGCTGCCGGCCAACGTCGATACGTCCGGCGGCTACGGCGGTTTCTTCGACGTCATGCTCGCCGGGCAGATCGGCGACGCCGGGCTGGACGAGAACATCGCCGCGATCGTCGCGGCGACCCGGGCGGCCGGGGTTGCGAACGTAGCGACGGAGACGCTGTTCGAGCAGCTCGTTTCCGCTGTGCCTCCCGTGGAGCTCGCGGCCCGCGCCGACATGCGCTTCGTGCCACAGGAGACCGTCGAGCTCTGGGTCGAGCGCAAGCGGCGGATGATTGCCGAACGCGGCTTCAGCGCCGAGGTCGCGGCCAGGGCGATAACGATCCGACGGCGACTCATACTCGCGCTGCACGAGGCCGGCGCAGGGCTGCTGCTAGGCTCCGACGCGCCACAGGTGTGGAACGTACCCGGATTTTCCCTGCACCATGAACTCAGGCTCATGGTCGCATCCGGGCTGTCGCCTTATGAAGCGCTGAAGTCGGGGACGCTCGAACCGGCGCGATTTTTCGGTCTCGAAACGGGTGCCGTCGAGGCCGGGCGGATTGCAGACCTCGTGTTGCTGGACGCCAATCCGCTCGAGGACATCGATAACTCGCGGCGCGTTCACGGTGTACTCGTGCGCGGCCGGTGGGCACGGTCGGCGGACCTGCTGGCTCGCGCACGATAAGCCGGCTCTGCAGAATCCGACGCGCAAGCCGTTGATCGCCCGAATAAAAGCGCCTGACTGCGTGGCGAGGGGAGGCGCATCGGGCTAGAATGAGGCAGAAGCCGCCGCGCGACGCGGATTACGTACGAAGGGGCAGCGCATGAAACTCGTCCAGCACATACTCGACGCCAAGGGCCGGAACGTCATTTCGATAGCGCCCGAGGCCACCGTCCTCGACGCCATCAAGCTCATGGGGGAAAAGAGCATCGGCGCGCTCGTCGTCATGAGCGGCGACGAACTGCGCGGCATCGTCTCGGAGCGTGACTACGCGCGCAAGGTGATCATCAAGGGCCGCGCGTCGGACACGACACCGGTCGCCGCCATCATGACGGCCGAGGTCGAGACCACGTCGCCCGACAAGACGGTCGATTGCTGCATGCAAACCATGACCGACAAGAAATTCCGGCACCTCCCCGTCGTCGAGGACGGCAAGGTCGTCGCGATGATATCCATCGGCGATCTGGTACAGGCGATCATTGCCGACCAGAAAGAAGAGATACAGCATCTCGAACAATACATCGCCGGCTGACGCCGGCCCGCGGCGGTACCCCGACCGCGCGCATGATCCAGGTGTCGGGCCGATTGCCGTGATGGGCATCGATTCCCGGCGGGCCTGAGCCGCAGCGACGAAACTCGGCGTCCGGATCGCGGTCGAATACCATGTCTCGGACCGTCTGTGTCCGCGCGCCAACGGGGTCCTCGAAAAGGCAGCCATGAACATCGCCCGAACACTGCTCGTCGCCTCGCTGCTCGCCACGAGCGGCATGGCACCGGCTGCTGCGGAAGAATCGGATATCCAGGCGAAGACCGTCATCGGGCCGCGAAACCCGAATCTCGTCGAGGGTGCCCACGAGTTGCTTGCCGGCAGGATCGAAGAGGGCATCCGCCTGACCCGACTCGGCCTTGACGCCGCGCTTGGCAGGCGCGAACGCCAGGCCGCACTGGCCAATCTCTGCGCCGGTTACCTCATGATCGAGCAGTATCCGACTGCGCTCGAGTACTGCGACCGGGCGCTCGAAGAAAACGACCGCAACTGGCGCGCATTGAGCAATCGGGCGCTCGTGTACGTCATGACCGAACGCTATGACGAGGCGGAGGTGGATCTCGTTCGTGGCGAGGCGCTGGCGCCGCACGCCACGTCCTTAAAAGAGGTCCGCGGCATGCTTCTCGATGCAATCGAGCCGGTAACGCCAAACATCGAAGTCGACGACCGCCGCGGCGGGCGGCGTGACGACGAGGGAGCGTCACGCAAGATAGCCGAGAATGGCCCGCACTAGCCGACGATGACGGCCGTTCGCCGAAACCTCGTGCGTGCCGCCCTCGTCTTCGCCCTGTCGTCGGCGACGGCCGGCCTCATCGCCGGGGAGACGGCCGGGGAGACGGGCGAGGAGACGGCTGAGGAGACCTCGTATACGCGCTTCATCGACCTCGAGTCGGATCGCGTGCCCGCGCATACCGTGATACCGCAATACCCGCGGATCGCGCGCCGCGACCGCATCGAAGGCGAGGTTCAGGTCTGCTATCACATCGACAGGAAAGGCCGGCCCTATCGCGTTGCCGTTCGCAACAGCACGCACCGCATCTTCGAACGCCCGGCGAAGCGCGCCGTGCGCGCCTCGACGTACAGGCCGCTGAAACCCGACGAGTCGCGGTCCGGCGTCAAAAGCTGCAGGATATTTCGCTTCCAGCTGGCACCGGCCCTCGCCGACAACGGCGCTGCGCGCGAGCCCGAGTAGGACAGGCTGCCGGCGCGCCGTTCGGGCTTGCGGTCACGGCACTCGATGCAACTCGAGCATGCGCCGTGCCGCCTCCTCGAGGCTCGCGCCGATGCTGACGATGCCCTCGTCATGACCCGCCATGATCGCGATGCCGACATCTGCAAACGCCGACGATCGCCACAGTCGCTCGAATTCCAGCGCCATGGCCGGGGTACCGTAGGCAACGGCCTCATCGCTGGTCGGCAGCGCGTGCACGTGCCGTTGCCACAGTGCGGCGCTGTGCGCATGCACGACCGCGTTGATGTCGGCGGACAGGGCATACAGCGCGGCATGGGTCAGGGCCTCGGACGATGCCTGCACGGGCCCGCTGCAGCGCAGCCGATTGGCGCCGATATCGACATCGGTGACGAGCGCATAGTCCTCCGCCGTCGTCTGTTCGATATGGCCGGTCTGTGTACCGCTGATGACAAATCGCGAGGATTGGCCGACCCGGGCGCTGATGTTGCCGAAACCGATTCCGAGCTGCGCGTAATGGCCGATGAGGCCCTGCGCGTACAGCCGGCCGCGCCAGTGATTGAGTTCGGCGACGATGCCGCTATCGGGCGCCGGACCGACGGTCCACTCGCTGACGTACTTGACGTAGCCCTCGTCGATCGGTCCTGTCGCATCGATCATCGGTCTGCCAAGTCCGGGAACAGGCTGCAGAGCGAGGTCTCGTTCGCTGCGCAAATGCCGCGTTCCGTGACCAGCCCGGTAACGAGCCTCGCCGGCGTGACGTCGAACGCGTAATTGGCGACGGCGGTGCCCGGCGCCGTCGTGTCGACGGCCACGGTGCGGCCGTCGAGGCGGCCCGATACATGGGACACCTCGCGCGGGTCGCGCTCCTCGATCGGGATGGCGCCGATACCGTCCGTGATCGTCCAGTCGATCGATGTAGACGGCAGCGCGACGTAGAACGGAATCGCGTTGTCATGTGCGGCCAGCGCCTTCAGGTAGGTGCCGATTTTGTTGGCGACGTCGCCGCCGCGCGTCGTCCGGTCGGTGCCGGTAATGACGATATCGACGAGACCGTGCTGCATCAGGTGGCCGCCCGCATTGTCGACGACCAGGGTATGCGGTATGCCGCGTTGCTTGAGTTCCCATGCCGTCAGTTGCGAACCCTGGTTGCGCGGCCGCGTTTCGTCTACCCACACGTGAACGTCGATTCCGGCCGCGTGAGCGAAGTAAACGGGCGCGGTCGCCGTCCCCCAGTTGATCGTGGCGAGCGCGCCGGCATTGCAGTGCGTCAGGACGTTCACCGGGCGGCGCCCGGATGCGGCGATATCGCGCAGCAAGGACAGGCCGTTTTGCCCGATGCGACGACAGATCTCGATGTCTTCGTCGCAAATCGCCTGCGCTTCCCTGCGGATCGTCGCCGCCAGTTCGTTGTCGTGGCGCACGGCATCGGCGACGGCCATGACGCGATCGATCGCCCAGCGCAGATTGACGGCCGTGGGCCGCGCCGCGGCGAGTCCACGGGCGGCCGGTCGCATCTCCTCGATGCCGCCGTGGAGGGCCGCAAGGTACAGGCTCCAGGCCGCCGTCGCGCCGATGAGCGGCGCGCCGCGCACGTACATGTCGGCGATCGCGGCGACGCCGTCGCGCCAGTTCACGAGATCGTGGACGCGGTATTCGTGCGGCAGCAGGCGCTGATCGATGATCTGTACCACGGACCCATCGTGAGGCGCGAGCCAGATTGTCCGGAAATTCTCGTGCGTGCTCATGACGGCCGCCCCTGTTTCCGCGGCGCCGCTAGGCGAGGCCGGTTGCGAGCCTGGCCGCGCGCAACGTATTCGCCATCAACATGACGATGGTCATCGGGCCGACGCCGCCCGGCACTGGCGTCACGGCGGCGGCGACCTCGACGGCCGCGTCGAAATCGACGTCGCCCGTCAGCCGCGATTTGCGATCGCCGTCGCTCGCGACCCGGTTGATGCCGACGTCGATGACCACGGCGCCCGGTTTGATCCAGTCGCCGGCGACCATGTTCGGGCGGCCGACGGCCGCGACGAGTATGTCGGCCTGGCGACAGACGCCGGCCAGGTCGTGCGTGCGGCTGTGGGTGATCGTGACGGTCGCATTCGCCGCGAGCAGCAGGCTCGCCATCGGCTTGCCGACGATGTTCGAGCGGCCGATGACGACCGCGCTCTTGCCCGACAGGTCGGGCCCGAGCTGGTCTTCGATCATGAGCATGCAGCCTGCGGGCGTGCAGGGAACGAACGCATCGTCCGAGTCACCCGCCGCCAGTTTGCCGATATTGACGTAATGAAAGCCGTCGACGTCTTTCGTCGGGGCAATCGTCTGCGTGACGCGCTTGGCGTCGAGATGCCCGGGCAAAGGCAGCTGCACGAGTATGCCGTGAATCGTCGTGTCGAGATTGAGTTTCCCGATGAGCTCGATCAGCTCATTCTCGGGGACGTCGTCCGCCAGGGAATGCTGCACCGAGAAGAAGCCGCAGGCCTCGGCCGTGCGCTTCTTGTTGCGCACATAGACCTGGCTGGCCGGGTCCTCGCCGACGATGACGACCGCCAGTCCGGGAGTCACCTGGTGAGTATCGCGCAACCGGGCGGTTGCGGAGCTTATTTCCGCCGCCAGCCGGTCCGCGCGAGCCTTGCCGTCGATGCGTGTTGCGATCGTCATGGGGTATGTTTCCTTGGGAAGGCACTGCCCTTCGGGTTACGTAGCGAGGCATGGTAACGCCGCCTCAAAAGTGCGTAAACTGGACACATGCTGGAGCCATGGCTCGAACGCTGGGAAGAGGGTCGAATCGGCTGGCACGAAGCCGCGGGCAACCGTAGCCTGAAGCGACACTGGGCGTACAGCGGACGACGCGTCCTGGTGCCGTTTAGCGGCAAGAGTTTCGACCTGGTCTGGCTCGAGTCGCAGGGCAACGAGGTCGTCGGCGTGGAGTTGTCCGAAATCGCGGTACGGGCGTTTTTCGAAGACAACGGCCTGCGTTTCCGGCAGACGCCTGACGGCCGGCGGTTCGAGGCGCTCGATCGCAGGATAACGCTCATCTGCGGCGACTATTTCGAATTCGAGGCCGCGGCGTTCGACGCGCACTACGATCGCGGCGCGATCGCGGCCCTGCCGCGCGAATTGCGCGCCCGTTTTGCGGCGCATACGTCGAAGCTGCTGGCGCCCGATGCGGTGCAGCTCGTCATCGTGCTCGAATACGACCAGGCGCGCGTCGAAGGCCCGCCGTTCGCGGTGTTCGGCGACGAGTTGTTGTCGTACTGGCCCGGGCTCGAGCGCGTGGACGCCTACGACGACCTCGAGAACGGCCCGCCCAAGTTCCGGGATGCCGGGCTCGGGGAAATGCTCGAAGTGGTCTGGCGCAGTCCTCAGTAATCCGGCACGGATACGACCGGGGTCCAGCGATGCTCGCGTCGTGCAATGCGCCCCGCTTCGCGTTCGTCGTCGTAGCTGACAGGCAGAACGTCGGCGATATCTGCAGGCGTCGCCACGAGTGCGCGCGTATTGATGATGCCGAAACGCCCTGCTCCGGTTTCGATAACGGCGCCTACGTAGACGCCGCAATTCCGGCACAGCAGAAAATCCGCCGTCCTGAGCGCGAACCGGTAGCGCTTGAGCCGCTGCGAATCCGTCGCGGTAAAGCGCAGTCTGCCGCGCGGGTCCGACGTGCTGAGCGCGCCATGCGCGCGACAGAACGCGCACTGGCAGGCGCGAATCGACCAGTCACTCGCGGCCACCCCGGTCTCGTACTCGAAACCGATGGCACCGCAATGACACAGCCCTGCAAAGTTGGCCATGCAGCCGATGATGCCACGACTGCGATCCGCATCGAAAGCGGGCGCACAACAATTCCGGCAGGCCCGGGCGCATCGGGCTAAACTAACGGGCCTGACCCGCGTACGAGGTACTTTTTGAGCGCTTTTCTTGCAAACCTCCGCGGGATCCTCGTGTTCGGCGGCCTGACTGTCAACACGCTTTTCTGGTTCCTGCCGATCATGGCTCTGGCGCTCGTCAAGTTGCTCGTGCCGCTGAAGACGGCAAGACGCGCCGTGACCGCAACGCTGATGGCCTTCGGCGAGAACTGGATCAGCATCAATCGCCTGATCCTCGCAGGCGGCGGTGCGATGCAATGGCAGGCCCGGGGCGTCGACGGGCTGCGGCGCGACGGCTGGTACCTCGTTCTGTCGAACCACCAGACATGGGTAGACATTCTCGTGTTGCAGACCGTCTTCAACCGCCGCATTCCGTTTCT
>JBFISV010000065.1:0-10298 GCA_041608415.1 Woeseiaceae bacterium | reverse complement strand
CGCAGCGGCCCGCGCGTGCTCCTGCTGCAGGACAACCTGGACTACCGGGCGCGAACGGACGACGCCGATGAACGCCAGGCCGTCGCCGAATCGTTCGCCGCATCCGTCCTGTGGGGTTTCGATGCCGCGAACGGCGAGCGCGGTGGCGTCTGGATCGACGCGACCGATTTTTTCCTTCGTGACGCGCACGGGCTCGCGGCGGCATTGAGCGAAGACGGCGAGGGGACCTATGCCGCCGATGCGAGCCGTTCCGCAATCTACATGCCGCGCACGAAAGCATTTCCGGACAACACCGAGATCGAGGCGATCGTCACGTACACGGGCCGCCCCGCGGGCGTGCACCTGCCGACGGTCGTGCCCGAGCCGACGTCGCTCACGGTGCATTCCCACCATTCGTTCGTGCGCCTGCCCGACGACGATTATGAGCCGCTGCCGTACGATCCGCGCGCCGGCGTCATCGGCCTCAGTTACGGCCGGCGAGGTTTCGTCGACTACGCCTCGCCGATCGGCGGCGATCGATTCGTCAACTTCGGGCGCCGGCACCGCCTCGAGAAAAAAAATCCCGAGGATGCGCGGAGCGAGCCGGTCGAGCCCATCGTCTACTATGTCGATCGCGGCGCACCCGAGCCCGTACGTTCGGCGCTGGTCGACGGCGCGAGCTGGTGGAACGAGGCCTTCGAGGCCGCAGGCTTTAAGGACGCGTTCGAGGTGCGGATCATGCCCGAGGGCGCCGACCCGATGGACGTGCGGTACAACGTGATTCAGTGGGTGCACCGCTCGACGCGCGGCTGGTCGTACGGCTCTTCGGTACTCGATCCGCGCACCGGCGAGATTCTCAAGGGCCACGTAACGCTCGGTTCGCTACGCGTGCGGCAGGACTACCTCATCGCCGAGGGCCTGCTGGCGCCCTATGGAGGCGAGGCGGCTCCGGACACGATGCTCGACATGTCGCTCGCGCGCATTCGTCAGCTATCCGCACACGAGGTTGGACATACGATCGGGTTCGAACACAATTTCGCGGCCAGTACGCAGGACCGGTCCTCGGTCATGGACTACCCGTTCCCGCTGATACGCATCGATGCCAGTGGTGCGCTCGACCTCTCGGCGGCCTACGCCGTCGGCATCGGCGCGTGGGACAAGCGTGCCGTGATGTACGCATACAGCGATTTTCGCCCCGGCGTGGACCGCGACGCGGCGCGCGCCGGCATCATCGAAGACACGATCGCGGCCGGCTTCAAGTACGTAGCCGACGCCGACTCGCGACAGGTCGGGACCGCGCATCCCGACGGCAACCTCTGGGACAACGGCGCGGATGCGATCGCCGAGCTCGAACACCTGTTGCGCGTGCGCGCTGACGCGCTCGGACGTTTTTCGGAAAGCAACATCCGGATCGGCCGCCCCGCGGCGAGCATCGAGGAAGCGCTCGTGCCGATCTACCTGCTGCATCGCTACCAGCTTCAGGCGGTCGGTAAGCTCATCGGCGGCCTCTACTACACGTACGCAATGCGCGGCGACGGCCAGCCCGGGCCCGAACCCGTCGAAGTGACGCGGCAGCGACAGGCGATCGCGGCGTTGCTCGGGACGCTGCGGCCGGCCGTGCTGCGGCTGCCCGACGGCCTCGCGGAACGCATCCCGCCGCGACCGCCGGGTCTGCCGAAGTCGCGCGAGACGTTTTCGGGCGCGACGGGCGTGACCTTCGATCCCCTTGCGCCGGCCGCGAGCGCCGTCGCCCTGACGCTCGAGGTGCTGCTCGATCCCGCGCGTGCGGCGCGCATGAATCGCGGCCGTGGGCCGCGTTTTTCGGAACTGCTTCGCGAGCTGCTCGCGGCGAGCTGGTTTGCGGAAGCGCCGCGAGCCGAACCCGACGCGTCGATCCAGCGGCAGACCGAGCAGCTCGTTCTCGACGCGTTGTTACGTCTCGCGGTCGACGCGGCCGCGGACGATTCGGTGCGGGCCGCCGCGCTCGCGGCGGCCGACGGAATTTACACGAAGACCGGATCGGCGCCTGATGAAGCGGCGGTGCGCGCGCATGCGGCACTCGCGCGGCGCAAGATCGAACGCATGCGGGCGGACCCGGACAGCGTGCAGGCGCTGGCGCCGGTCATCGTGCCACCGGGCTCGCCGATCGGCTCCGACGGGCCGGCATTCGACGGGGGACGTCAGTGACCGCGACGCTGGCCGTGATGCTCGGCTATCTCGTCGTACTCGCTTCGGTCACGATCTGGAGCCGGCGCGAGACGCACACGCTGTCGGGCTTCTTTCTGGCCGGCAAGAAGCTGCCCTTCTGGGTCGTCGCGTTCAGCGCCAACGCAACCGGCGAGTCGGGCTGGCTGCTGCTCGGCCTCACGGGCATGGGCTATGCGGTCGGTGCGCAGGCCTACTGGGTGGTGCTCGGCGAGATCGCCGGCCTTTACGCATCGTGGACCTTCATTTCGAGGAAGCTCAAGCAGCACGGCGACGAAACGGAATCGATCACCGTGCCCGACGCGCTGTGCGCAAAATTCGACGACCGCCGGCATGTGATCCGCGGCATCGCGGTCGGCATCATCCTGGTCATGGTGACGACCTACGTTACCGCGCAGATGGTCGCCACGGGCAAGGCGTTCAGCGGTTTCGTCGGCTGGGACTACCGGGTCGGCGTCGTCGCAGGATCCGTCATCATAATCGGTTACACGTTCATCGGCGGTTACAAGGCCGTCTCGTACTCCGACGTGATCCAGGGCGTGCTCATGTTGCTCGGATTGATCGCGGTACCGGCGGTGGCGTTCGTTGCAGCCGGCGGCTGGGAGGGCGTGGTGTCCTCCTTGCGAGTGCAGGACCCGGCATTGCTGGACATGTTCGCACTCACCGGCGAAGGCCTGCCCGGCTACATCGCGATCCTGAGTTTTGTCGGCATCGGCCTGCCGTTTCTGGGCGTGCCGCAAATGCTCGTGCGCTACATGTCGGCTCGCGACGATGCGGAGGTGCGCAAAGCTCGCATCATGTCGCTCGTCGTGATGCTCGTATTTACAGGCGGCGCGGTGACGGCGGGAGTGGCGGGCCGGGCGCTGTTTCCCGGGCTGGAGGACAGCGAAACGATTTTCCCGGTGATGGCGAACAACCTGTTCGGGCCCATACTTGCGGGCATCCTGTTTGTCGTCGTGTTGTCGGCCATCATGTCGACCGTGGACTCTCTGCTCCTGCTCGCCTCGTCAGCCGTCGTTCGCGATACGCTGCAAAAAATATTCGGCAGCGAAAAAACCGATGCCGAGCTCGCCGGTTACGGCAAGGTCGTCACGATACTCATCGGGCTCATCGGTATCGCGTTCGCAATTCCCGAGGCGCAGTTCATTTTCTGGTTCGTGCTGTTCGCCTGGTCCGGACTGGGCGCCGCGTTCGGGCCGGCGCTGCTCGGCGTCCTGCATTACCGCAAGATCACGGGTCCCGGCGTGGCCGCGGGAATGCTCGGCGGCTTTCTCACGAGCGTCGTCTGGGTGCTCGCGTTCAAGGAACGTTCGTACAATCTCTACGAAGCGATTCCCGGCTTCGCTGCCGGCTTTTTCCTGACGTGGTTCGTCAGCCGCATCACTTACCGCGCTCCCGGGCGTCCGGCCTGAGGCTGCTACACGGATGCCGGACGAACTGCGAATAACGCGCCGGGATTTCATCAACGGCTTTGCGTTGAGCCTGGCCGCCGGTACCTCCCTGTCGCCGCTCGAAATCCTCGCGAGAGAGCAGCGCTCGTCGGGTGTGTATCCGCCCGCGCTGACGGGTCTGCGCGGCAGTCACCCGGGCGCCTTCGAGGTTGCGCACGCACTCGCTTTGAATAAGGCGCGCTTTCCGCGGCCGCAGGCCGATGAGAGCTACGATATGGTGATCGTCGGCGGCGGCGTTTCCGGACTGGCCGCTGCGTATTTCTACCGGCAACGCGAGGGCCCCGGCAAACGCGTGCTCGTCATCGACAATCACGACGACTTCGGCGGGCACGCGAAACGCAACGAATTCGACGTCGGCGGCGAGACGCTGCTTTGCTATGGCGGCAGCCAGTCGATCGATACGCCGAGCGCGTATTCGCCCACGGCGAGAAAACTGCTCGATGATCTCGGCATCGACGTCGCCCGGTTCTACGAATATTTCGACCGCGGATATTTCGCGCGCCGGGGCTCGGGGCCGGCCATCTATTTCGACGCCGCCGCGTACGGCCGCGCGGCCACCGTGCCGAACATCTTCGGCGATTATCGCAGCGCAGCGAGGCTTGCGCACCTCGATGAGACCATCGCGGCGTACCCGATTTCGCGCGCTGCCAGGCAGGCATTGAAACGGCTGCTGAGCGACCGCGTCGACTACCTCGCGGGCCGCGGCAACGACGAGAAGTTGAAGCTGCTCGGGACGACGAGCTACAGCGATTTTCTGCGTCGTCATGCCGGCATGCCGGAGGAGGTGGTCGGCCTGCTGCGCGACAGCATCAAGGGCCTGTGGGGTGTCGGCTGGGATGCGCTGCCGGCGCTCGAGGCTTGCTACGAGACGCAGCCCGGCACGCGTGCGCTCGGGATCGCGATTCCCGGGGACAACGATGACGCCGGTATCGACGAGCCTTACATTTTTCACTTCCCGGACGGTAACGCCTCGATCGCACGCGCGCTCGTACGCGATCTCGTTCCTGGCTGCGTGGACGCGGCGACCATGGAGGCCCTCGTGACCGCGGACCTCGACTATTCGCGGCTCGACGATGCGTCGCTGGCATGCCGGATCCGGCTCAATTCGACGGCCGTCGACGTGCGCCATACCGGCAGCGGCGAGCGCGTCGACGTGACCTATGTCAGGAACGGCAGGCCCGAGTCGGTCCGGGCACGGCATGCCGTGCTGGCCTGTTACAACTCGATGATTCCGTACATCTGCCCGGAGGTGCCCGAAAAACAGGCGCAGGCGATCGGGTATGCCGAGAAGATACCGCTCGTCTACGTCAGCATTGCAGTACGCAACTGGCGCGCCTGGGACGAACTCGGGTTTCACAGCGTGTATGCGCCGCGATCGACGTACATGCATTCATTCGGGCTCGATTTTCCGGTCAGTATCGGCAACTACCGGTTCACCAAGGCACCGTCCGCGCCGACCGTCCTGCACGGTACCTTCGTGCCGACCGAACCCGACAAAGGGCTGAGTTACCGGGAGCAGGCGCGGGCCGGACGGCGACGGCTGCTGGAGATGAGCTACGACGATCACGAAACGCTGATCCTCGATCAGCTCGACGGGGCGCTCGGCCCCGGCGGCTTCGACGCGGCGCGCGACGTTGCCGCGATTACGGTCAACCGCTGGCCGCACGGTTACGCCTACGAATACAACCCGCTTTTCGATTCGCCGCAGTACAGCCCTGCGCACGGACCGCACGTGGCGGGCCGGGCCCGGATCGGCCGCATCTCCATCGCCAATTCGGACGCCTCCGCCTACGCCTACGTCGACGGCGCGATCGACGCTGCCGACCGCGCGGTCAACGAACAGATCGGCGGCGGCGCGTGACTTGCGCCCGGATGTAACCAATCCCGGCAAACGCCACTATAAGAACTCATAGCAAGCAATCACCAAGCAATCACCGAGGACATCGACGATGCGTACTTCGAGACTATTCCTGGCCTGCGCGTTCTTCATCATGCCGATACTGTCGGCAGCGGGCGTCGGCGCGAACGACTTTCCTGCCGGCACCAACTGGTATTTCCACGCCGACTTCGAGGAGATGCGCGCCTCGCCTCCGGGCGCGAGACTCTACGAATGGCTCGACGCCGAGGTGTTCGAGGAGATCCGCCAGGAGGCCGGCGTCGACCTCGCGCAGGAAGCCGACCGGGTCACGGCGTTTTCCGCTGCCGACAGCGGTGCCGTCCTGGTCCTCGATGGCCGCATCAGCCAGGCGACGCGCGACAAGCTCCTCGCGATCGCCGCGGGTGCGCAGCGTCTCGAGACGCTCGAGTCGCGAGGCAAAACGTATTACTACGTGCTCGGCAACGGCGAGATCGGAGCGGACGACATCGCTATCGACGGGCTCGGCAAAGAGCTGTTCTTCAGCTTCGACGTCCGCAACAAGCTGCTCGTCGCCTCGAAAAAGGAGCAGATGCAGGCGCTGCTCGCCAACGGCGGCAAGCTTCCTCGTGCCAAGAGCCGCGACGACGGCTTCATCGTACTGACGGCCGAGCGAAGCCTGATCCAGGCCGGTATGAAACCCGATGGAATCGATGACGACGAGGGTGGCTTCGAGTCGAATATCCTGCGCAATACGCGGCAGGTCGCACTGATGATTGCCGAGGTTGCCGGCAAGATTGCGATCGAGGCGCAGCTCGTGGCGCGGGAGCCGGAACTCGCGCAGTCGCTCGCGAGCATCGTCCGCGGGCTGCTCGCGCTGCAAGCGTTCAGTGACGATGTGGACCCGGAGCTGTCCGCCGTTCTCAGTGGCGCGCGCGTCGACGTAAACGACACGCTGTTGAAGATCAGTCTGGCCCTGAGCGCCGAGGTGCTCGCCAGCGCACTCGATGACGCCTGAACGACACGCACGTGAAAACCGCTGTGAGCGACGAGTCGGAATTGATCGATGCCGCCCGCGGCGGTTCCGTGTCCGCGTTCACCGAACTCGTCGAGAGCTACCGCAACGGGCTGCTGCGGTTTCTGCTCACGCGCTGTGCCACCTACGCGGACGCCGAAGATGCGCTGCAGGACACTCTGATCAGCGCCTATCGCTACCTGTATTCCTACGATCCCCGCTGGCGGTTCAGCACCTGGATCTATCGCATCGCAGTCCGCAACGCGGCGAAACTCCGTCCGCTGCCGACCGCCGAGCTCGGCGATGTCGCGGCCGGCACGCCCGACCCGCTCGAACAGTGTATTGCGGCGTCCGAGAGGGAAAATCTCTGGATCAGTGCACGCCGGCTGCTGAGCCGCGAGGTATACGCGGCGATGTGGCTGCGCTACGTCGAGGACATGTCGATAAAGGACGTCGCCCGCGTGCTCGACCGAACGCCGTCGTGGACCAAAGTCAACCTGCTCAGAGGCCGAAGAGCACTCGATGCCGAACTCAATCCGCGGCGCGCCGGGGAGGATAAAGCTTATGGATGAACTCGGAGCGAGGCTCCGCGAGGATGCCGCGAATATCGAAGCCGAGGTATCGACCGAACTCGATACGCGCATTCGTGCGTCGCTCGAAAACGTGACGCCGGCGGAAGGCGAAAAGCCGCAAGCAAGACCGGTCTCGACGTGGTGGGTAAGCGGCCTCGGCGGCGCAGCCGCCGCCGCGGTCATCCTCCTGCTGGTGAACCTGGACCGGCCGCAGCCTCCGCACGTGCCGACCGACAACCGGCCGCCGCCGGTCGAGCCGCTTGTCGTCCTGGAGCTGAAAGCGGAAGCGGCCGTGCTCACGCAGCCATTGAAAAAGGAACTCGAAAATCTCGAGTCGGACATCAGGAAAGCCGAGCGCGCCGTGCGGGAAGAAATCGGGCTGAGTCTCTAGCCAGGCTATTGCACGGGGGCGGCAGCAATCCGAAGTATTTATGGATTCCCGCGATAAACCACACAGCTTCGCCCCGTGACGGGTTGTCGTTCGCTCGGCGCGTGTCGCGGACCTCGCGGCGGCGACGCCGAACCGGCCGTACCCGTGGTCCGAAACGCACGCGCCGCGGCGCTCTTAAGTTGTGGAAATCGACGGTTCAATCCCTTATGCTCGATCCGGGGATTCAGTTCGCCGGTATCGAAGCGACGCCTCGAAAAGATACTGACAGCAATTGCCGCAGCGGGGGAAAAGCGGCACCGAAAGATGCGAACTGATAAAACGTGAGCCACCGGGAGCGGCACCGCCGCCCGGTGAATCGCACTGGTCTCATAAAGGATGCTTGCAGTATGCCTTTCGCCGTTGTTCTGATTCTGCTCGTCGTCGGTTCCGTACTCTTTCACATCTTAAGTCCCTGGACGTTCACACCGCTCGCGTCGAACTGGGGCATGGTCGACTTCACGGTCGACATCACGTTGTGGGTGACCGGCGTCGTCTTCATCGCGGTCAATCTCTTCATGGCGTTTTGCGTCATCAAGTTCCGGCATCGCAAAGGCGAGGCCTCGAAAGCGAAGTACGAACCGGAAAACAAGAAGCTCGAGGCATGGCTGACCGGCCTCACGGCCGTGGGCGTCGCCGCGATGTTGACGCCGGGCCTGCTCGTCTGGGCGAAGTTCGTCGAGGTGCCGGAGGAGGCGCACGTCGTCGAAGCCGTCGGGCAGCAATGGCACTGGACGTACCGTTACCCGGGTCGGGACGAAAAGTTCGGCGAGGTCGATGCGGAGCGGATTTCGAGCGACAACCCCTTCGGCATCGATCCCGACGATCCGCACGGACGCGACGACATCGTGGTAATGAGCCCCGAGGCGCACGTGCCGGTCAACCGGCCGGTCAAGTTCCTGCTGCGCTCGAAAGACGTGCTGCACGATTTTGCGGTCGCGCAGTTTCGCGTGAAGATGGATCTGGTTCCCGGCATGGACACGTACCTGTGGCTGACGCCCACCGAGATCGGTCGCTTTGAAGTGTTGTGCGAAGAGCTTTGCGGTATCGCGCATCATACGATGCGCGGCGCCGTCGTCGTCGACGAGGCCGCCGATTTCGAGACCTGGCTCGCGCGCCAGCCGACGTTCGCGGATACGCAGAGCGCCGCTCCCGGGAACGCGAGCATCGGCGCGGCCCAGTACGCGGTTTGCGCGGCGTGCCACGGCCAGCAGGGCGAGGGCCTCGAGGCCCTGAACGCTCCCAAGCTCGCCGGGCAGAGTGAGTGGTACCTGAAACGGCAGATACAGTTGTACAAGTCCGGCCTGCGCGGCACCCACGAGGACGACGTCTACGGCAAACAGATGGCGCCGATGGCCGCGACCATGGCCGACGAAGCGGCGATCGACAACGTCGTCGCGCACATCGGCACGCTGCCGGACGCGATCGTGCCGGCCACGATCAGCGGCGATACGGCGAAGGGTGCGAAGCTGTACCGCGTCTGCGCCTACTGCCACGGCAGGGACGGCATGGGCAACGAGGCGCTCAACGCGCCGCGCACGGCCGGCCTGCAGGACTGGTACGTCGCCCGGCAGCTGCAGAACTTCAAGCACGGCATCCGCGGCAGTCACCCCGAGGACTACTACGGCATGCAGATGGGATTCATGGGGCGCATCCTGCAGGACGACCGGGCCATCAACGACCTGGTGGCGTACATCAATACTCTATAGGTATTTCGAAACCGGCCCTGCCGGCTTACGAGGAACAAGTACATGGCTTATGTTGCTATTGCCGATCGCGATCATGAGATCGAACATCACGATCCGCAAACCTTCATCACCAAATACATCTGGAGCCAGGACCACAAGGTCATCGCGATCCAGTACGGCCTGACGGCGATATTCGTCGGCGTGATCGCGCTGTGCCTGTCCGCGATGATGCGCCTGCAACTCGGCTTTCCCGACTCGTTCGCGTTCATCAATCCCGAGAGCTACTACCAGTTCATTACGATGCACGGCATGATTATGGTCATTTATCTGCTGACGGCACTGTTCCTCGGCGGCTTCGGCAATTACCTGATCCCGCTGATGTGCGGCTCGCGCGACATGGTGTTCCCGTACATGAACATGCTGAGCTTCTGGGTGTACCTGCTGTCGGTCATCATCCTGCTCGCGAGTTTTTTCGTTCCGGGCGGCTCGACAGGCGCCGGCTGGACCCTGTACCCGCCGCAGGCGATCTCGCCGGGCACGCCGGGCATCGACTGGGGCATCATATTGATGCTGGGCTCGCTCGCGGTCTTTATCGTCGCCTTCACGATGGGCGGCCTGAACTACGTCACCACCGTGCTGCAGGCGCGCTGCCGCGGCATGACGCTGATGCGCATGCCGCTGTCGGTGTGGGGCATCTTCATGGCGACCGTGCTCGGCCTGCTCGCGTTCCCGGCGCTTTTGGTCAGCGCGATCATGATGCTGCTCGACAAGACGCTCATGACCAGCTTTTTCATGCCGGCCATCAGCTCGATGGGCGTCGATCCGGGGTATACGGGCGGCAGCCCGATCCTGTTCCAGCACCTGTTCTGGTTCTTCGGCCATCCCGAGGTGTACATCGTCGCGCTGCCGGCGTTCGGCATCGTGTCCGACCTGTTGAGCACGCACGCGCGCAAGAACATTTTCGGCTACCGGCTCATCATCTACACGATCATCGCCACGGGCGTGCTCAGCTTCTTCGTCTGGGCGCACCACCAGTTCATCGCCGGCATCGACCCGCGCATGGCGAACGTGTTCACGGTGACCACGGTGCTCATCTCGATCCCGAT
>JBFISV010000064.1:0-10400 GCA_041608415.1 Woeseiaceae bacterium | reverse complement strand
TGCCGTCGGCAAGGACGGCTTCGAGACCCAGTACCTGCTCGCGCATCATGCCGTAGCGAATGACCGCGTTGCCGCCCGCATTGGTTGCGATGTTGCCCCCGATGGTAGCCGACCCGCGCGCGCCGAGATCGAGCGGGAACATGAGCCGCTCGGCCCGGGCGGCTTCGTGAACGGACGCAAGCGGCACGCCGGCCTGCACCTCCATCGTGCAGCCGATCGTGTCGATGGCCTCGATTTTATGCATGCGCTCGAGCGACAGCAGGATGTCGTCGGCCGTGCTGATCGTGCCATCGACGAGACCGGTGTTGCCGCCGAGCGGGACGACCGTCTGCCGCACTTCGTGGCACGCCCGCATGACGCGCGACAGCTCGTGGGTGCTCGACGGCCGCACGATTGCCTTCGCCCGCGCCGGCGCCTGGCGCAGCCAGGTCGCCCTGCGCGCGGACACGTCATCGCCGGTCAGAATGCCGACCGGGCCGACGATCTCGCGGAGCTTATGGACGATGCTGCTCATTGGCGTTCGCTAGCTGCGTCCGGCAAACTTCAGCTGGTCCTCGTACGCAAACAGCGCGGCAGACCCGCCCGTATGCAGGAAAAGGACATTCTCGGACTTTGCGAATTCCCCGCGGCGACAGAGATCGATAAGGCCGGCCAGCGCCTTGCCCGAGTACACGGGATCGAACAGCAGGCCTTCGAGCCTGGCCAGCAGCAGCACGGCCTCGTTCATCGCCTCGGTCGGAACGCCGTAGGCCTCGCCCACGTAATCGCAGTTCGCCACCACGTCCTCGCGAGCGACGCAGTCCGGCGCGCCTGCGTAGGCGGCAGTTTCCATCGCCAGCGCGTAAACCTTTTCTTCCTGTTCCTCTTTGGGCGCCCCGACCCCGATGCCCAGCAGCGGGATGTCACTGTGCGTCGCTTTGAGTCCCACGATCAGCCCGGCCTGGGTCCCCGCGCTGCCCGTCGCCGTCAACAGCCGGTCGACGAGGAGTTGCATCTCGTTGGCCTGTGCCACCAATTCGAGCGCACAGTTGACGTAGCCGAGCGCACCGACAGCGTTCGAAGCCCCGCCGGGAACGATATACGGCGAGCCGCCGCCGGAGCTGACCTCCTCGGCGACCTCCGCCATGGCCTCGTCGAAATCGGTGCCGCCCGGGTATTCGCGAATGTTGGCTCCGAAGATTCGGTCGAGCAGCACGTTGCCGGAGCCCCTGTAGACATCGCTCGGATTCGTTATGCGGTGCTCGAGCAGCACCTCGCACTTGAGTCCCAGCTTGCAGGCGGCGGCGGCCGTCTGGCGCACATGGTTCGACTGCAGCGCGCCGACCGTGATGATCGTGTCGGCGCGCCTGCTCAAGGCCTCCCCCATGACGAACTCGAGCTTGCGCGTCTTGTTGCCGCCGGTCGCGAGCCCCGTGCAGTCGTCGCGTTTTACGTATAACTGCGGCCCGCCGAGATGAGCGGACAGTCTCGGCAGGTGTTCCAGTGGCGTCGGCAGATGCGCGAGCCTCGTGCGCGGGAATCGGGATAACAGCATGAACTCACCTTCAATCGAGGTCGGGTAGCGGCAAATCGCGGCGCGCCAGGGCGATAGTCTTTCGCGCCAGCGCATCCGTCGACGAAATCAACGGCGCGTCGACATCCCCGTGCGCCAGGACGAGCGGTATCTCGGTACAAGCCATGATAATCGCCCGCGCGCCGTCGGCGAGCAGCGCCCGGGCGAATCCGCTCATGGCCTTCTGCACCGCGGCTCCGCGATCGCCCCTCTTTACGGCGTACGCAAGACGCATGAGTTCGGCGGTCGAACCCGCATCGAGTTCGACGCAGCGAACACCGGCGGCCGACAGGGCCGAGCGGTACAGGCCGGCCCGTTGCGCAGCCGGCGTTTCCAGCACGCCGACAGCCGCGCTCCCGCTCGGAATCGACTCCACGGTCGCGGTGACGATACTGATGAACGGGACGCCGATCGCGGCCTGGATGTCGGCGGCGAATGCGTGCGCGGCATTGCAGGGCATGACGATGAAATCCGCGCCGGCCGCTTCGAGTCCGGCCGCCATTGCCGCGAGCACGGGCGCCGGGCTTGCCGAATTCCCGACAATTGCGTCCTGCCGGTTCGGCACCTGCGGGTTCTGGTCCACGAGCAGCCGGACGTGGTCCTGATCGGACTCGGCGGGCGTCAACGCGATCACGCGCGCCATGAAATCGACGGTCGCGTCGGGCCCGAGGCCGCCGATGACGCCGGCGATCAGATGCCGGGTCGGCGCTTCATTCTCCAATGTCTTCGTTCCACAGGGGACCGTTGGCAGAGACGAATGCCCGCATCAGCTCGTAGCACTCGGCATCGTCGAGGACTTCGACGTCGACGCCGCGTGATCGCAGGTACTCTTCGGGTCCGCGAAAGGTCCGGTTTTCGCCGACCACGACGCGCGGGATCTTGTACAACAGGATGGCGCCGCTGCACATGTCGCAGGGCGACAGCGTCGAGTAAAGAACGGAGCGGCGATACGCCGCCGCGTCCAATCGGCCGGCGTCTTCGAGACAGTCCATCTCCGCGTGCAATACCACGCTGTCCCGCTGCACCCGCCTGTTGCAGCCGCGGCCGGCGATCTTGCCGTCGACGACGAGCACCGAGCCAATGGGTATTCCGCCGCTGTCCCGGCCGCGTCGAGCCTCGCGTATCGCCGCGCTCAGGAATTCGGCTTTGTCGTCGTCTGCGGGCGACCGATGCGATGCCATCCTGCCTCCAATAGACCGCCTGCAGGCGGCCACCGTCGAGCGGCATATTAACCCGGATCAGCGGCGAACTTGACGCGCTCTCGCCGATGCATGCGGCAGCCTGCGGTAATTCCGCCGGCAGGTTTGTCCGCGACTATTCAGCTCACACCGAAAAAACGCGGGCCGAACAGCGGCCTGACCGGCTTGGCGCGCCAGCGCACGAAATACCCGGGTCAACCCGCCTGGCATTCCCAGTGCACGATGCGCTCGTCCGACCGATCGATCTCGATCGTGTAGCGGACGCCGGGCAGCGTGATCAGCACGCAGACCAGGCGGCGGCCGAGGTAGGGTGAAATTGCCTCGCGGCGGCGCGCGAGCCGGGACGCCTGGGCCTCGTCGGGTGCACCGGGCCCGAAATGCTCGGTAATGCCGCGGACCACCGATTCGTCGATGAGCCGCTCCTTTACGAATGCGATACGGGCCCGCGTGACCGGCTCGGGAATCTCGGGGCACTGCCTGATGAGCGCCCGCAACTTGCCGGTCTGGCTCGTTGCCGAGGCCGCTTCGCCGTCGATTTCCGGGCGCGTGGGATGCTTCGCTGCCATTGTTTGGGTGAAACCCTGGTTCGGGATACCAACACCTGTATCGGCCGCGCGTCGCCGCGCTTTAGGTACCGTGAGCGCCGCACCGGCAGCGGCGTCGAATGTGGCCAGCGAACGGGCTGCGGCGGCCGGCGAGGACGCGCCAGGAGCGGGCAGCATCCTGCGCATGCGCGCAGATTTTCTCAAATGCGCATATTCACCATAATGAATTTGGAAAAATTCAATTTATTTTCAATTACTTAAAAGGTTTCTCTCGGACTATGGTGAGTGATGCTTCCAAACGCACGGATTTGTGTAAGAATAATCCCTGCGTCGTCGCATTGCGGTGTACACGGCGCCATAAATCGAGACACGAAGCTAAGCTGAAATTGGAAGTGTCCGCCCGATAACAAAAAGCAACATATGGGAATCATTGCGTGGTGCAAGCGTTAGAGAACGCGAGTTCTGATACATCGACCCTCGAATTTTTCGGATTGCGGCAGCAGCCTTTCTCCCGACTGTCGCACCCATCGCAGGTATTTCACACCGAGCAATACTCGCTTCTGATGACGCATCTCGCGAGTGCGACGCAGCAATCCGACAACCTCGTCGTTATTTGCGGCGCCGACGGCTGCGGCAAGACGACGCTCCTGAGCCGCTACATGTCGAGCCTCAGCGAGGACAATTGCTTCGCGGCCATTGACGAAACCTGTACGAACGACATCCAGTTTTATTGTGCCGTACTGCGGCATCTCGGCTTCGGCGATATCACCGGCACGACGCGCGAACTCAGACGAATCGCGAAAGAGTACCTGATCAATCGCGCCATGGCCGGCGAGACGGTTCTGCTGATCGTCGACAACGCACACCTCGTAAATCCGAAAGTACTGGAGCAACTGCGATGGCTCGCCGCGATCAAGATCGACGAGGTTCGGGTCGTCAGCATCATTCTTGCCGGTAACGCGGACTTGATTCGCATCATCAATTCCCCCGCTATGAGCCAGCTCGTATTCCGGACTCACGTTCGTTTTCATATTCGCGCCTACACGCAGGAGGAGACGGCCAATTACGTATGGCATCACCTGAAGCTGGCGGAAGCCGACGACGAGTTACGCTTTTCGAGCGAGGCGCATGCGCTGATTCACCGCTACACGGGCGGAATACCCGGACAGATCAATAAATTGTGCACGTCGGTGCTGGCCGAAGCGCATGCGCAAAAGACGCACGTCATTTCAGAGGAACTGCTGCGCAAGATCGCGGACAACAGCCAGCTTCTGCCGCACGTAACGCCGCTGCAGGGCAAGGGACGGCGCAAGACCGACCCGGATTTCAAACTGGCCCAGGCCGAAAAGGCGAAAAAAGCGCGCCAGAAAGCCGAAGCGAATGCCGCCCGTCAGCGGGCCGCACCCGCGCGCGCAGCCGGCAAACAGCAGGTCGGACCCGGCGACGCGGAAAACGACGCAAGCATCGAGCAACTGGCGGACGGAATCGCGGAAGGGGCTGAGAGCGACACGGCCGGTATCCCGATACTGAGCGTCAAGAACCTGATGGAGAAGATCGCCGAGCTGTCGCAGGAGATCGGCGAACTCAGTGCCGATAGACGGCGCCTCGGTGACGACATTGCCGCGCGCGACACCAGCATCACCGAACTTCGGCAGAAACTGGAAGAGCAGAGCTCGAAAAACCAGACCCTGACGACGTCGCTCGGCAGCCACGACAGCCAGCTCGAGGCGCTCGAACGTTCGCTGGCCGAGAAAACCGAAGCGCTGCAGACCGCGGAGGAACTGGCCAAGCAGCTCAGCGGCGATCTCAAGGATCAAAAACGCGCCGCGAAGAAGGCGCTGAAAGACCTTGCCAAGACCGAGGCCACAAACGAGAAATTTGCCGACCAGCAGGCAGAACTGCAGGCGACGATCGAGCAGTTGACCGCCGACCTGGAGTCCGCGAACGAGCAGATCGGCAAGGCGGGCGACCTCGGCCAGACCGTGTTGGCGCTCAAGAAGGAGATCGAGGCAAAGGCCGGGGAACTCTACGCGCTCAGGGACGCACTGGACGGCCGCAAGGTCGCGCTGGGCGAGGTGACGAAACGGCTCGAGGAGTCGCAACAGGAATGTGCGGAGCTGCAATCCCGCGACGACACCGCGAAACAACAGGCCGAGGAGCTGCAGAGCGAACTCGCCGTCCGGCAGGAGAGAATCGCGGCGCTCGAGCAGGAACTCGAGTCGCGAGACGCGAATGAGAGCGAGCGTTCCGAACAGACGAAGGCGCTGGAAGCGGAACTCGAGGCGAGCCGGGACAGGATCACGGCGCTCGAGGCGGAACTCGAGTCGCTTAAGGCCGCCGAAACAGAGCGCGCCGAACAGTCGAAAGCCATGGAGGCCGACCTCAAGGCGAGCCACGACAACATCGTATCCCTCGAGAGAGAACTCGAGGCGCGCGAGGACAACCGTTCGGAGCAGGCCGAGGCGCTGGCCAACGACCTCAAGGCGAGCGAAGAGCGGATCGCCGCGCTGCAAACAGAACTCGAAGCGCTCAATGCTGCGAACGACGAGCGTTCCGAGCAGGCGCAGGCGCTCGAGGCCGAACTCAACGCGAGCCGCGAGAGGATTGCGGGGCTCGAGAGCGAGATCGAGTCGCACAGCGCAGCGGAGAAAGAACGCTCCGAACAGGCGCAGGCGCTCGAGGCCGAGCTCGAAGAGAGCCGCGAGAAAATCGCGGCGCTCGCCAGCGAAGCACAATCCCGCGATGCGGCGGACAAGGAGCACGCCGAGCAGACGAGGGCGCTCGAGTCCGAGCTCAAGGCCACGCAGACGAAGGTTGCATCGCTCGAGAAAGAGCTCGCCTCACGCGAGGACAATCGTTCCGAGCAGGCGAAGGCGTTGGCGAACGATCTCAAGGCGAGCGAGGACAAGCTCGCGTCGCTCGTCAAGGAACTCGAATCCCGGGTGGCGGCCGACGACGAACGGGCCGAACAGGCGCAGGCGCTGGAGAGGGACCTCGAAGCAAGCCGCGAAAAAATCGCGTCGCTCGAACAGGAACTGGAGTCTCGCAGCGCGGAGCTCGAATCCCGCGCAGCGGAAGCCGACGGGGACGGCGAAGCCGCCGCGCTGCGCTCGGAACTTGCCGAGGCCGCGGAACGGCTCGCCGAGGCGGAGGCGAAACTCGAGGACAACGAAAACATTATCGCCAGGCTGGAAGACGCGCTGCGCAGCGCGCCGCGGGAGAGCGAGGACGACGGCGAATTCGCCGCCGATGCGGCGGCCGACGGCGAAGGCAGCGTCATCAACGCCTTCGAGATCTTGAGGGAAGGCGAACTCGAGCAGATGGTCGAACTCATGGAAGGCCCGTGGCGAATCATGGTGGGTCGCGGCGACGACAACGAACTCCTGCTCGACAGCGAGTTCGTCAGCCGACACCATGCGATGATTTCCTCGTTCGATGGCGAGATCTATATCGAGGATCTCAACAGCTTCAACGGCACGATTATCAATTCGCAGGTCGTCACGCGCAGCAGGCTCAAGGTCGGCGATGTCGTCATGATCGGCGACTTCCAGTTGAAGCCGATCGCTGCCGAGTAATCAGCGCTCCCCGGACTGGCTACGAATCGCCGCTGAGCGATGCGCAACCGTCGCGTTGCGATGAAAATCTCTCCGTAACCGATCCCCCGGGACTGCGCGCGTGAATTCGCCGCCTCGGGTACCCTTGACGAACGCTCGTTTCCCTGGGAGTTGAGCGTAAGCGGCATCTCATCTGGCACCGTCGCGGTTCAGGACGAATCGCGACGGCACGATTCGGGCGTCGGTTCAGCTCGTCGGTGAGTTGAGATAAGGCATCGTTGAGTTCTTGCTCGTTGTTCACCGACGCCGGGCTCATCAGGACCTTGGGTGAGATGCTCCTGATATTGTGCAGCCAGCGTGTATTCGCCTTGTTCGAACTGGCCCAGCGCGCGGCTCAGCTGGCGGTCCAATGTTGACTCAGGCGTGCCGCACGGAGACGGACTTGATTTGCAGCGTGATCGCCTCGCCGGCCGCCAGTTCGAGCTCGGCGGCCGAGCGGCGCGTAATCCGCGCGATCAATCGGTCCGCCCCGACCACGAGGTGAACGAGCACGCTGCTGTCCGATTCCGCCTGGATGTGGTCGATCGTCGCGGGCAGCACGTTGAGAATCGACGAGCGCCGCGGCCGGTCGCGGCAGAGGCTGATGTCGTTCGCGCGCAGGCGCAGGCGCAGGTTCGACGAGGCCTCGTAACGTCCCGGAACCCATAGTCGACCGGCGGAAACGGCGACTTCCGACAGGCCGTAGCGCACATCGTAGTCCACGGGTTTCGCGCTCAGCACGCTGCCCGCCTCCTCGCCCGCAAGCACCGGCAGGTCCGTGCGCCTCAGCACGTCCTGCAGCGCCCCGCATACGAGCGACCTGCCACGATCCATGACGAGCAGCTGGTCGCACAGCAGGCAGATCTCGTCGATGTTGTGACTGACGAACAGTATCGGTACGTCGAGACTCCGGTGCAGCGACTGGATGAACGGCAGCACCTCTTCCCGGCGGGCAACGTCGAGCGCGGCAACGGGCTCGTCCATGAGGATGATCCGGGGCGATCGCAACAGCGCCCTGCCGATCGCCACGCGCTGCGCTTCGCCGCCGGACAGGTTCGCCGGCATGCGCGCAAGCAAAGCCTCGAGACCGAGGATAGCGACGACATGCTCGAGCTCGTACCGGCTCCGCGATCGCGAGCGCTTGCTGCCGTATTCGAGGTTGCGGCGTACATCGAGATGCGGGAACAGCCGCGGTTCCTGGAACACGTAACCGATGTCGCGTTTGTGTGGCGGAAGGTTCACACCCTCGCCCTGCCAGACGTCGCCGTCGACCGCGAGTTCGCCGCTTGCCGTCCGCTCGAGGCCCGCAACGCAGCGCAACAGCGTTGTCTTGCCCGCACCGGAAGGACCGAAAATGCCGGTTATGCCGCGCAGTGCAAGGCTGACGTCGACGTCGAGATCGAACGCCTCGCGCTGCAGCGCATAACGAATGCGGAGCGCGCCGCGTTGTATTGCGGCCATGCTCATCGCCGCGCGAGCCGGCGATTGACGGCGAACATGAACAACAGGACGACGAAGGCGAAAGTCAGCAGAATCGCCGACAGTTTGTGCGCCGCGGCATAATTCAGGGATTCGACGTGATCGAATATCGCAATGGAGATCACGCGGGTCTTGTCCGGAATGTTGCCGCCTACCATGAGCACGACGCCGAACTCGCCGAGTGTGTGCGCGAAACTCAGCACGATCGCCGCCAGGAAGCCGGGCGCGGAGAGCGGCACCACCACCGACAGGAATGCATCGATGCGCGAGGCGCCCAGCGTGCGGGCAGCCTCCACGGGCTGCCGGCCCAGCGATTCGAACGCCGTCTGCAGGGGCTGTACCGCGAACGGCAGGCTGTAAAAGACCGATGCAATGACGAGGCCCGTGAACGAAAACGTCAGCGCTTCGCCCGTCAGGCTCACCCACCAGCTTCCCAACGCACCGTAAGGTCCCATGAGTATCAGCAAATAGAAGCCCAGCACCGTTGGCGGCAGCACGATCGGCAGCGCCACGACGGCCTGGATTGCCGGCCGAAAACGGGAGCGGGTATTCGCGAGCCACCAGGCGACGGGCGTCCCGACGACGAGCAGCACGATCGTCGTCATCGCCGCGAGTTGAATCGACAGGTACAGCGGCCCGAGTTCGTCCTGCGTCGGCATCAGAGCTTCTTTTCGGCGGATGGCGGCAGCCGGTAGCCGTGCGCCTCGATCACGGCACGCGCGTTCTCGCCGGCGAGGAACGCCAGGAACTCGCGTGCAGCGACGTTTTTTCCGGACCGCCGCAGCAAGACGGCAGCCTGCTCGATCGGCGCATGCGTATCCGGCGGGACGAGCTTCATGCAGGTCGCCGGCGGCAGCCCGCCGATCCCGAGCTGCGATTTTGCCACGAGCCCGATAGCGGCATTTCCCGTCGCGACGAACTGCAGCGTCTGGGCGATGTTCTCGCCGTAAACAAGGCGCGGCTGCACCTGCCGCCAGATCGATTCGTGCTGCAGGTATGCTCTCGCGGCCATACCGTATGGCGCCAGCAGCGGATTCGCGATCGCGACCTTTTTCGCTGTGCTTCGCAGGGCCCGACCGCAATCCCGCCCTTCGAGTTCCGGATCGCGCGACCAGACGACGAGCTCGCCCAGGGCATAGGTGAATTTCGAGCCGGTCACCGCGAACTGCTCGTCGACGAGTTGTCGCGGCCGCGCGCTATCCGCAGACAGGAACACGTCGACCGGCAGGCCATTGACGATTTGCGCGTATAGCTTGCCGGTCGAACCGCGTACCAGGCGCACCCGATGCCCCGTCAGAGACTCGAAATCTTCGGCAAGCTCGCCGGCCGTTGCCGCGAAATTGCTCGCCACGGCAACCGTCACGCCCTCGGCCGCGGCGCTGGCCGCCACCAACTGTGCCAGCAGAAATGCTAACCGCGTAAGCCCGGGTCGGGACACACGCATGCTCCGCCAATTGAGTATGCCGAGCACGATAGCCGACTCGGCTCGGCCCGAAAAGCCCGCGGCGCGGGATTCGGTCGGGGCGCGCTGCGCGCCGCAGCGTCGCGGCGTTAGCGTCGACCACAAAAAAGCCCGGGCAGCGGCGCTGCCCGGGCCGCAACTCTATTCAGGCGTCAGGCGACGAACTGCTCCTCCTCGGTGCTGCCGTCCATTGCCGTCGTCGATGACAGGCCATCCATGATCGTGTTCTGCACGGCATCGAAGTAGCCGGCGCCCACGAACGACTGGTGCTTCGTGGCGCGGAAGCCGTGCTGCTCGTCGGCGATTTCCTGCTGCTGCAGTTTCGAATACGCGAACATGCCGTCTTGCTTGTAGGCGCGCGCCAGGTTGAACATGCTCGAATTCAACACGTGCCAGCCGGCGAGCGTAATGAACTGGAACTTGTAACCCATTTTTCCGAGCTCTTCGCGGAACGTCTTCATCGTCGCGTCGTCGAGGTTCGCCTTCCAGTTGAACGACGGCGAGCAGTTGTACGCGAGCAGCTTGTTCGGGAACCTGGCGCGTATCGCTTCCGCGAAACGCCGCGCCTGC
>JBFISV010000063.1:0-10472 GCA_041608415.1 Woeseiaceae bacterium | reverse complement strand
CTCGATCGGCCCGGACCTGAACAGGTCCGCGAGCGTCATCTGCGGATCTATTCCGTCTCCCGGCTTAATCTCGATGGACTCGGTATCCTTGCGGCTGACAATCAACATGGCCTGGGTTCCTTCCGTTGCAAAGGGTTTGTTAGGCGCGCGCGAGCGACTGCTTGTCCGCGTTTGCGGCTTCGCGGCCTTTGCGCTGATAGGTGTCGGGTACGGCGTCTGTGCCGCGGATTACCGCAAGATTGCTTGCGATCATGTGCTGATGCGCCTGGACGATGGCGCCATTGGTCAGGTTGAGCACGTTACACTCGGCCGCGATTTCGAGAAGCTTCAGCCAACGCTTCGCGACGGCGGAATCGTCGTCGCACCACTTCAGGAAGCGCTCCATTTGCCCGGAGCCGGCACCGAAACCCGAGGCATCGCACAGCGCCGTGCGTCGTTTTTCGAAATCCTGCAGGTGATTCACGCAGACGCCCTTGGTCGTCAGCGCAATCTGCAGCGCGTCGGTATCCTGCTGCTCTAAGGCGTGGCGCTCGTCCTGCAGCGATTCCTCGAGACCGATCGCGTGCTGCGTGCTGTCGTCGAGGATCTCGATCATGCGTTTGTATGCGTCGGATGGGGACGGACGAGACACGGTTAATCGTCCATCGCGCGTTCGAAGCGCAGCATCGCGTCCGCGATCGCCTTGGCGTCAATCTGGTAGTCGCCGCTCCGGATTGCGGTCCGGATTTCCTCGACACGCCGGGCGTCGATGGCCGGCAAGCTGTCGAGGGACTTCTCGAGTCGCTCGAGCAACTTCGCGGCCGCCGTGAGCTGGACCGTATCGCTCGCCGGGGTTCCACCGGACGCATCCTTGCGATCGACGGCATCGTCCCGCGAAAGTCGGTTGGTCGTGCCGGTGTCCTCGACCTTGTTGCCTATTTTCCCGATCATATTCTGATCCAGCGGACCGATCCTGTTTGCCATAAGCTCGTACCTCAACGATCATTGTTGCTAAGACCCGTATCGGCCGGCCGGGCCGATACTTTAGGGGCCGATTCGGTAAAACGGTCCGCGCCGGGCACAAGCACCTCGACGACTTCCCGCGAACGGACGATGCCCTCCACAATCCGGCCGGAATGCAGATTTTCCACCCGGATGCGTTCGTTCAGCGCCCCGTCCATCAACGCTTTGCCGCTCATGCGGATGTTCAGGCCGCGGCCCGCGACGGCAAGCGTGACGGTCTGCCCGCGACCGACCAGGTCGTCCGCCTCGAGCAGCCGCGGTGACAGGACCCGGCCTGCGAGAACGGACGTCCGCAGGCGCTGCCCGAGCAGCGATTGCGGGTTCGATACATAGCCGGCGGTCATGCCGGATACGTCCCGGATATCCGCCTGCAGATCGTCCGGCTCGAGCAGATGGCCGCGTGGCAGGGGGCGGCGCGCGACCCACACCCGGGACCGTGTCTCGACGACGACGGGTACGTACAGCTTCCACGGCCGGCTGCCGGGGCAGCGGACACCGACGATGGTTTTCTGTCCGATCCGGCTGCCGGCGCGCAGGAAGCCCTGCAACGGCGCGTCGCAGGCGGTGAGCTTCAGCCGCGCATCGAGCATGCCCGCTTTAACGCGGGTGCCGCCGTGCCGCGTGCCGGCAGGCGTGCCTCCCAGTCGTTCGAGCAGATACGCTTCGGCCACGGCGGCGATGTCCGCCGTGGAATGCCAGCTCGCCGGCGCGCCCGATCCGGCCACCGGAAACGCAGCGGCACACAGCGCGGCCAGCAGAACGCGCGCGTTGTTGCGCCATTGCGAGTCGGAATGCCGGCATGCCGCTGTCGTGCGCGTCAATTTTCCGGCATGACCGCCGAGTTGTGTCTGCATCATCCCGCTACCCAGATTACGAACGGAGCGCGTTACGGCAGCGAGCCGCGCGCTCGTGATACTCGACATCGCGTTTTGATCCGGTGCCAAAAACGCGTGTTCCGGGGAAAACGATGCAAGCGGCGTGCCAGCCTGAGTGGCCGCTAATGAGAGCCGATTCACGGAATGCTGCAACGACTTGCCGGCCGAGCGGCCAGGTCTTGCCGCTCAGCTGCATTCCTTTGTAACGGCCGGCGCCGAAATACCTTTAGCTCGCAGGCGCGCGCGGATTGGCACGCGCCTTGCATTTCGACTTGCAGGTAACGGGACACGGCGCGGTCACACGCGCACTCACAGGATTCATGCCGATGGAACTGAACGTACTGGCAACCCACGAACGAGCGCTGACGTTTCGAGCGATGCGCAACCGCGTGCTGGCATCGAACATTGCCAATGCGGATACCCCCGGCTACAAGGCGCGCGACATCGAATTCGGCGCCGCCCTTAAAAACGCCCAGGCGGGCCCGCAGCGCATGGCGACCACCAGCGATTTGCACCTTAAAGGATCGGCCCGGGCGAGCGATTCGCCGGCCGGCAATCGACTCAAGTACCGCGTGCCCGCGCAGCCGACGCTCGACGGCAACACGGTCGATACCGACGTCGAACAGGCCGCATTCGCCGAAAACGCGCTCATGTACCGCGCCAGCCTGGCATTTCTCGACGGCAGGATTCGAACGATTCGCTACGCCTTGAAAGGAGCTGACTGATGTCGCTTTTCGATGTCTTCGATACCGCGGGCAGCGCGATGAGCGCGCAGTCCGTGCGCATGAACGTCACATCGAGCAACCTCGCCAACGCCGGCAGCGCCAGCGGCGACCCGGACAAGGTCTATCGGGCCCGGCATCCCGTCTTTGCGACTTTCCGGGACACGCTAGACGATCGGGCGGGCGTCACCGGGGTGAAGATCGAGGGCGTCGTCGAGAGTTCCGCGCCACTGAACCTCGTTTATCAGCCGGATCATCCCGAGGCGGATGAGGCGGGCAATGTTTACGTCTCCAATGTCAACACGGTCGAGGAAATGGTCAACATGATCTCCGCGTCTCGCTCGTACAAGAACAACGTCGAAATCATCAATACGACGAAAGAGCTGCTTATGCAGACTCTTTCGCTTGGACGCTGAATCGAACGTGCCTGAGGAATACCGGCAATGCTGAACCCTACCCAGATCGATGCGCGCGTGTACGCGCCGCCGCCGCAACAGGAAGATCGCAGCGAGCTCGGCCAGGAGGATTTTCTCACGCTGATGATTACGCAGTTCAGAAACCAGGATCCGTTCGAACCGATGGATAACGGCGAGTTTCTGGGTCAGCTCGCGCAGTTCAGCACGGTCAGCGGCATCGATTCGCTCAATGGCGCGTTCGCGGGTCTGGCCGGCGCGCTCAGGGACGAACAGGCATTGCAGGCTGCCAATCTCGTGGGCCGCAGCGTGCTCGCGAACACGAATTCCGGCTATTTCGACGGTACGCTGCCGCTCGGTGGCGGGATCGAGATCGACGCGGCCGCCAGTAGCGTGGAAATCGACATCACCGACGCATCGGGCCAGCTCGTACAGACCATGAGTCTCGGCGAGCAGCCGCCCGGGCTGCTGCGCTTCGACTGGGATGGTCGCGACGCGGACGGCGACCTGGCCGGCGCCGGCCACTACCAGATCGAGGCCCGGGTGATTCGCGGTTCGAGCGTCGAATCGGTTCCCGTGTTCGTTCGCGCACACATCGAATCGGTCACGCTCGGACAGTCGGGCGGGGCGATGACGCTGAACCTGGCCGGGGGCGGCTCGCTGTCGCTCGGCGGGATCTACCAGATTATCTGAATATCGAATTCCGAAGGAGATTACGACATGCCTTTTACCATTGCACTCAGCGGGCTCAACGCCGCATCCGCGGACCTCGGTGTCACCGCCAACAACGTCGCAAACGTGAATACGAACGGCTTCAAGATGTCGCGCGCGCAGTTCGCGGAGGTTTTCGCGGTCGGCACGCAGAGCGTCAGCTCGAGCGCCTCGGGGAGCGGTGTCCGGCTATCGGAAATTGCGCAGCAGTTTACGCAGGGCAACATCGACTTTACCGACAACGCACTCGACCTTGCCATCGGCGGGGAAGGCTTCTTCGTCCTCAACGACAGCGGGGCGCGCAGCTACACGCGTGCCGGCGCGTTCGGCGTCGATAACCAGGGTTACGTGACGAATGCGCAGGGCGCGAGGCTGCAGTCCTACCCGTACGCCGGCAGCGGCCTGTTCAACACCGGTACGCCGAGCGATCTGCAGCTGACCACCGGCGCCAACCCGCCGTCCGCCACGACCCGCGCGACATTCGGCATCAACCTGCCGGCAAACGCGGCCGTCCCCGTCAATCCGGCCTTCGATCCCTCGGATCCGAGCAGCTTCAATCACACGACATCGGCGACCGTATACGATTCACTCGGCGCGGCGCACACCGCGACAGTGTATTTCATCAAGGACGCCGCCGCGAACACCTGGAATACGCAGGTCGAGATCGGCGGCAACCCGGTCGGCGGCGCAACCCAGATCACCTTCGACAGCGACGGCAGCCTGCTGTCGCCGGTTGGCGGACTCATGCCGCTGGCACCCCATAACCCGGGCACCGGCGCCGCCGACATCTCGATGTCGCTGGACTTCGCAACGGCCACCCAGTTCGGCGGTACGTTCGGCGTCAACTCGCTGTTCCAGGACGGTTTTACGACGGGCCGGCTGACAGGGGTCAGCGTCGACGCGGAGGGCGTCGTCTTTGCGCGTTTCACGAACGGCCAGTCGACATCGCTCGGCAAACTCGCGCTCGCGAATTTCGTCAACCCGCAGGGCCTGCAGCAGATCGGCGATACCAACTGGGCCGAGTCGTTCCAGTCCGGCGACGCACTGCTCGGGGAAGCGGGCACGGCGTCCTTCGGCAACATCCAGTCGGGCGCTCTCGAGGCATCCAACGTCGACCTGACCGCGCAGCTCGTGCAGATGATCACGGCGCAGCGCAACTTCCAGGCCAATGCGCAAATGATATCGACCGCGGATACCGTGACACAGACCGTGATCAACATTCGCTGATACGGCGAGACCGAGGGGTAAAACGATCCGATGGATGAAATGATCTACGTCGCGATGACCGGTGCGAGACAGACGGAGTTTGCACAGGCCATCAACAGCAACAATCTCGCGAATGTTTCGACCACGGGATTTCGTGCCGATCTGCACGCGTTCAGCTCCGAGCCGGTCTACGGCCCCGGCGTCGAAACGCGCATCAATGCCGTCGTCGACGCCTACGGAACCGACTTTTCGCAGGGCGCGATCGCCGGCACCGGCCGCGATCTCGATGTTGCGATCAGCGGTCCGGGATTCATCGCCGTGCAGGCGGCCGACGGCAGCGAGGCCTATACCCGCGCCGGCGACCTGCGCGTCGGCGCCGGCGGATTGCTCGAAACGAGTAAGGGCCACCTGGTCATCGGGGACGGCGGCCCGGTTGCGATGCCGCCGAGCGGCAGCGTCGAGATCGGCAACGACGGCACGATATCGCTGCAGCCGATCGGCCAGGGTCCGGAAACGATGAGCGTCGTCGATCGCATCAAGCTCGTGAAGCCCGACATCGCGACACTCGAGAAGGGCGTCGACGGGCTGTTTCATTTGCGAGACGGCGGCGCGGCCGAGGGCGATGCGGCCGTCCGCCTGACCACCGGCGCGCTGGAGCAGAGCAACGTCAATATTGCGAAGACGCTCGTCAACATGATCGAGCTGGCGCGGCAGTACGAGATGCAGATCAACGTCATCAAGACGTCCGAGGAAAACGCCGAAGCGGCGGCGCAGATGATGCGCATGGGCTGACGGCGAGCGATCGCTTAACAAACGGAGACAGGGTATGAACCAGGCGCTTTGGGTAGCCAAAACCGGGCTCGACGCACAGCAAACGCGGATGGCGGTCGTTTCGAACAATCTCGCGAACGTCAATACGACCGGCTTCAAGCAGAGCCGTGCCGTGTTCGAGGACCTGCTGTATCAGAACGTCCGCCAGTCGGGCGGGCAAAGTTCGCAGGACACGATGCTGCCGTCGGGCATGAGTCTCGGCACGGGCGTGCGCGTCGTCGCGACGGAAAAGCTGTTTACACAGGGAAGCGTGCTGCAGACCGGGAGTGCCATGGACGTCGCGATCAGCGGCCGCGGATTCTTCCAGATTCTCAAGCCCGATGGCGACCTCGCCTACACGCGCGACGGCACGTTCCAGCTCAACGACCAGGGCGAGCTCGTGACCTCGAGCGGCTACATCGTGCAGCCCGGCATAACGATCCCCGACAGCGCCCAGAGCATCACGATCGGGACGGACGGCACGGTGACCGTGAAGCTGCCCGGCCAGACGGCGCAAACCCAGGTCGACACGCTGGAAACCGTCGACTTCATCAACCCGGTCGGGTTGCAGCCTGTCGGCGAGAACCTCTACATCGAGACCGCCTCGAGCGGCACGGCACAGGGCGGCACACCGGGGCTGAACGGCCTCGGGTCGCTGGTCCAGGGATCGCTGGAAGGCTCGAACGTCAACGTCGTGTCGGAACTCGTCAACATGATCGAGACGCAGCGCGCCTATGAGATGAACTCGAAAGCGATTTCGACCAACGACCAGATGATGCAATACATCAACAATAATCTGTAGCCGGCGGCGATGATGATCAAAGCGATTGGTACTCTGCTCCTCGTGGCCGCGCTCGGGGCTGCCGGCGGTTGCGCACACGGGACCGTCAAAGACGAGGTCTTGTACGCTTCTCAGCCGGCGCCACCGGTCTACCGGCCGCCCGCGGATGGCGCGATTTTCAGCGCCGGCACCGAGGTGCGGCTGTTCGAGGACCTCAAAGCCGGTCGCGTCGGGGACATACTCACGGTGCGGCTCGTCGAACGCACGAACGCGAGCAAGAATTCGCAAACGCAGACCGCAAAAACGACGGCTGCGACGCTGGCAAACCCGGAAGTTCTCGGGCGGCCGTTAACCCGCAAGGGCATTCCGCTGTTCAGCGGCAGCCTCGAGGGCCAGTCCTCGTTCGACGGCCAGGGCGCGAGCAGCCAGAGCAACAGCCTCAATGGCGACATCACCGTTACCGTCATCGAGCGCACGCCGAACGGCAACCTCGTCATTCAGGGCGAGAAATGGCTCACGATCAATCAGGGCCGTGAGTTCATTCGCGTCACGGGCGTCATCCGCCCGAACGACATCGAAACGGACAATTCCGTCCTGTCGACGCGCATCGCCAACGCGCAGATCGCCTACAGCGGCAAGGGTGCGCTCGCTGACGCGAACCGCATGGGCCTGATCGCGAGATTCTTCAACTCGATTCTGCATCCCTACTGACAGGCACGACAGGTAAAATTGACAATGAAAAAAGCAATTCTTCGGATTCTCGGGCCATTGGCGCTGTCGATCGTGTTCGTGGCGCCGATGGCGCCAATGGCGCAGGCGGAGCGCGTAAGGGACCTCGCGAACGTAGCCGGCGTCCGCGACAACCAGCTCGTCGGCTACGGGATCGTCGTCGGCCTGAACGGCACGGGCGACCAGACCACGCAGACGCCGTTCACGGTGCAGAGCATCATCAACATGCTGACGCAATTCGGCGTTACGATTCCGCCCGGCACCAATCTGCAATTGAAGAACGTCGCGGCGGTTACCGTGCAGGCCGACCTGCCGGCGTTCGCCAAGCCGGGCCAGAAGCTGGACGTCACGGTCGCATCGATCGGCAACGCCAAGAGCCTGCGTGGCGGCAGCCTCCTGATGGCGCCGCTGCGCGGCGCCGACGGCAACGTCTACGTCCTTGCGCAGGGCAATCTCGTGGTCGGCGGGTTCGGCGCATCGGGCTCGGACGGGTCCAGCGTGACCGTCAATATTCCGAGCTCGGGCCGCATACCGAACGGCGGTACGGTCGAACGATCGGTGGGCAACGAATTCCTCACGCGCGAGTCCATCATGCTGAACCTGCATACGCCGGATTTCACGACTTCGACGCGCCTTGCGGCGCAAATCAACGCGACGCTGGGCGCCGGTACCGCCAATGCCATCGACGCCGTCTCGGTGCGTATCCGCCCGCCCGCCGACCCGACGCAGCGCACGGCATTCGTCGCCGCACTCGAAAACCTGGATGTCGAGCCCGGCGACGTTCGTGCCAGGGTCATCGTGAATTCGCGCACCGGAACCGTCGTGATCGGCGCGAATGTGCGCGTCATGCCGGCCGCCGTGTCGCACGGCTCGCTGGTCGTGACGATCAGCGAGACACCGTTCGTGAGCCAACCGGCGGCGCCGTTCAGCGACGCGGGAGAGACCGTCGCGCTCAGCGATTCCGGCGTGAGTATCGAACGCGAGGAAGCCAGCATGTTCCTGTTCGAGCCGGGCACGAGCCTCGACGAGATCGTGCAGGCCGTAAATCGGGTCGGGGCCGCGCCCGGCGATCTCGTTGCGATCCTCGAGGCGCTCAAGCAGGCAGGCGCACTGCGCGCCGAACTGGTCATTATCTAGAGCTCCGCGCATGACCGCCGCGATCACCGACTTCACCCAGTATACAGCGCTGCGACGCGCTGCGGAAGCTAACGATCGCGATGCGCTGCGGCAGGTGGCGGGCCAGTTCGAGGCGCTGTTTCTCGAATCGCTGCTGAAGACCATGCGAGCGGCGCCGGCGGGCGATTCCCCGTTCGGCGACAGCGATGCTCACGACATGTATCGCGGTCTGCTGGATCAGCAGCTGGCACTCGAAATGGCCCGCGGCCGGGGCATGGGCCTTGCCGAAATGCTCGTGCGGCAATTGGGTGGGGAAGACGCGGCGGCGTTGCCGAACGAGCGCGCGTTCGACCCGGTTCGCGTGACGAGGCCGGCTGCAGCCGCCGGCGTGCCGGCCTGGACGAGTCCCGAACGTTTCGCGCAGGACGTTTGGCCGTACGCGACCAGGGTCGCCGCAAGGCTCAACGTCGCCCCCGAAGGCGTTCTGGCGCAGGCCGCACTCGAGACGGGATGGGGCCGGCACGTCATGCAACGCAGCGACGGCGCCAGCAGTTTCAACCTGTTCGGCATCAAGGCGGGCCGGAGCTGGGCCGGTGACAGCGTCTCTCGCAGAACGATCGAGTTCGAGGGTGGCGCCGCGCGGCAAACCGTGGCCCGGTTTCGCGCTTACGACGATGTCGGGGCGACCTTCGACGATTATGCGCGGCTCCTGGGCACGAACCCGAATTTTGCGCGCGTCCGCGATCACGGCAGCGACGTCGAAGGCTTTGCGAGCGCACTGCAGTCGAGTGGCTATGCCACGGATCCGCAGTACGCGGCAAAAATCTCAGCCGTCGCGAATGGTGACACGATGTCTCGCGTGCTCTCCGCATTAAAGAGCGCCGCCGAAGCGCCGATAGCACGTTGAGGATTTGTCGATGCCGAGTTTGCTCAATACCAGCTTGACCGGGATGCTCGCGTTTCAGCGCGCGCTTGCCGTTACGAGTCACAACATCGCGAACGCGAATACGCCGGGCTACAGCCGCCAGGTTGCCGAGTTCACGTCGCGCCGCGGCACCGGCATCGGCAACAGCTACGTCGGCGGCGGCACCCAGGTTTCGATCGTCAAACGCATGTACGACTCGCTGCTGGGCCAGCAACTGCAGACGTCGACGACGGGCCTGATGCGGCTCGATACCTTGAACACGCTTGCGAGCCGGATCGACACCTTGCTGGCGGATCCCGACACCGGCTTAAACAGGCGGTTGCAATCGTTTTTCAATGCGTTGCAGGACGTTTCGAACGACCCCGCTTCGATTCCCGCGCGCCAGGCCCTGCTCGGCGAGGCAAACGGCGTTGTCGGTCGATTTCAGTCGCTCGACCGGCAGCTCGGCGCGCTCGAGGACGAGGTCGGCCAGCGCCTGGGTGCCACGGTCGGCCGCGTCAATCAGCTCGCCACGTCGATAGCGACGGTCAACGCGCGCATCGTCGCGGCCGGCGGCACCGATCAGCCGCCGAACGATCTTCTGGATGAGCGGGACCGCCTGATCCTGGCCTTGTCGGAGCAGGTGAGCGTCGCGACGGCGATCCAGGGTGACGGTTCGATGAGCGTTTTCGTCGGCTCGGGGCAGTCGCTCGTCATCGGCGACCAGGCGCGCACGCTGTCGTTGCAGGGCGGTGAATTCGATCCGACGCGCCTCAACGTCGTCTACGACGGAGCATCGGGCACGACGCCGCTCGATAATTCGCTGACGGGCGGCACGCTGGGCGACTTGCTCGAATATCGCGCGAACATGCTCGAACCTGCCCTGCAGTCGCTCGGCCAGACGGCCGTCGCGTTCGCACACAGCTTCAATGCACAGCATGCGGCGGGCATGACTCTGCGCGGCGAGCTCGGCGGCGACTTTTTCGCGATCGAGCCGCCGGCTGTCGACCCCTCTTCGTTGAATTCCGGCAGCGGCACGGCCATTGCGCGGGTCGCGGATCTCGGCGCCTTTACCGGATCGAATTACGAACTCGAGTTCGACGGCGTCGCGTACAGCCTGACCCGTCAGGGCACGGGCGAAGTGATCCCGATGAGCGGCACGGGGAGTCCCGCCGATCCGTTTCTCGCCGCTGGCCTGGAAAT
>JBFISV010000062.1:0-10585 GCA_041608415.1 Woeseiaceae bacterium | reverse complement strand
CCGGCCGTCGAAGACGTCAGCAGTTTCCTCTCGTCGCACCAGGTCGCGATTGCACAGCTCGCGATCGAATACTGCAACGCGCTCATCGAGGGTCCCGGCGCCGCCCTGTACTTCCCGGGTTTCGATTTCGACGGCCAGCCCGACTCGGTACTCGCGCCCGGCGCGCGCGATCTGCTCGTCGATCCGCTGATCCGGCGCGTCGTCGGCCACACGGCGGCCGGGCCCGACATCGCCACGCAGCCGAGCTACGCCGCGGTCTACAGCGAGCTGGCCTCGTTCGCGGCCGCGGGCACGCGGCCCGACAATCTCATCGACCGCCTCATCGCGGGCGGCTCGAATACGCGTTCGATCTCGAAAGGCGTCTGCGCGGCGGCGCTCGGCAGCGCCGTGACCTTGCTGCAGTGAACCGGGACCGAGCTTGAGGAATTGCCAATGAAAAGACGAAATCGACGGCACTGGGACGCGCCGCAGCGGCATGCAGACCATCCGCGCCCGGTCACGCGCCGCCAGTTTGTCGCCCAGGGCTTCATGACCGGCGCCGCCTATACCGTGGGCGGCGGCGTCTTGAGCTTGTTCTCGAACCCGCGCGCCGCGCAGGCCGCGCTGTCGCAGGACCTCGCCGACCTGCGCAGTTCCTGCGGCATCGTGGCAAATGGCGCCGGCAAGGTGCCGTTCATCTGCTTCGACCTGGCCGGCGGCGCCAACATCGCGGGCTCGAACGTGCTGATCGGCCGGGAAGGCGGGCAACAGGACTTCCTGTCGACGAACGGCTATTCGCGGCAGGGGCTGCCCGGCGACATGGTGCCGGGCCTGACCGACCCCGTCCTGCAGCAGCCGTATGCCAATTTCGATCTCGGCCTCGGCTTCCATCTCGACTCGGCGTTTCGCCGCGGCATCATGGCAAGCCTGACGCCCGGCAACGAGGCGTTCGTGAACGGCGCCGTGATTCCGGCGCGCTCCGACAACGACACGGGCAACAACCCGCACAATCCGATGTACGGCATCGCGCGCGCGGGCGCCGAAGGCTCTATCCTGACGCTCTGCGGCTCGGAGAACAGCGACTCCGGCGGCAATTCCATGCTGCCGATGTCCCTGTACGATCCGGAGCTGCGTCCGACCAAGGTCGACCGGCCCTCGGACGTCACCAATCTCATCGACACGGGCGAACTCGTCGGCATCCTGTCGGCGGACGATGCGACGGCCGTGATGGAATCGATCTATCGCCTGACCGACGAGAAAATCCGGCGCATCGACACGCGGCTTTCGAACCCGGACCCGAACAATCCGCCGCTGACACGCGACGAAGTATTGAAGGAGCTCGTCCGCTGCGGTTACGTCAAGGCCGCCGATATCGCGGATCGCTTCGGCGACTTCGAGATCGACCCGAGCCTCGACCCGGTGATCGTCGGGCCGGACGGCATCTTTTCCGATGCGGAATTCAACTCCGGAGGTCGCGACGAGACCGAGTTCCGGAAGACGGCTTCGATCATGAAGCTCGTGCTGAACGGCTTCGCAGGCGCCGGATGCGTCGAAATGGGGGGCTACGATTACCATGGTGGGGCGCGCGCCGAGGGCGAGCTCAAGGACTTCCGTGCCGGCCGCTGCATGGGTGCCGTGCTCGAATACGCGGCACGGCTCAACACGCCCGTCATGATTTACGTGTTTTCCGACGGCTCGCTGTCGTCGAACGGCGCAATCGACAACTCCCAGAACGGCCGCGGCAAGGGCGAATGGACGAGCGACAATTCGTCGACCGCGGCATCGTTTTTCCTCGTGTTCAACCCCGGGCGACGGCCGACGATCATCGGCGCGACTCCCGAAGAACAGGCCATGCACCAACAGCTCGGCTATATGAGCTCGGACGGCTCGGTGCAACGCGAGGCAACGCCGGCCGCGAACAATGTGCCGCTGCTCGTCAATACGGTGCTGCTCAACTACATGGCCCTGCACGGCGAACAGAACCTCTTCGGCCAGACGTTTGCAAATCACGGCCTCGGCAACGCGGCGATGCAGGACAGCCTGACGGCCTTCACCCCCATCGTAAACGGCACCATCGACTTTCCGGTGTAGGCGCGCCCGACCGGCGAGCTGACCGCGGTCGAATCCCGGGCTTCGCGCTGCACGCGGCCTGCACGGCCCGCTCCCGCGTCACGCCGCCCGGAAAATACGTGGCGCCGGGTCTCCGGCATCGGACCCAACGCAGTTCACATAAGTCGGCCGCTCGATGGCTTAGAATGGCCGTCGTTATGGCCGAGCTCCGGGAATTTCTCGCCTGTCCGCGCTGCGACAAGACGCCGCTGTTTGCGCTCGAAGCAGGTTATCGCTGTAAAGCCTGCCAGGTCGATTTTCCGCTCGTCGACGGTATTCCCTGGATGTTCGCCGAGCCCGCGGCGAGTCTCGGCGAATGGCGCAATCGACAGCAAATGATGCTGCAGCGACTCGGCCACGAGTGCGCCTCGCTGGACGCCGAACTCGAGGACGACGAGCTCCGGCCGTTCACGCGCCGCAGGGTCGAGCGCTACCGCAAGGCGCTCGAACAACACCGGCGCGCGCTGCAGGAACTGCTGCAACCGCTGGCCGTGCAGTCCCTGCAAGGCAGTTACGAATCCTACCTCGCGCTGCGCACCCGCTTGCCGCCCGATCAGGGCCTCAATACCTATTACGCCAACCTGCATCGCGACTGGTCATGGGGAGACGCGGAGAATGCGGCGTCGCTCAAACAGATTCGATCGGTCGTAACCGACAGTGCGGTGTTCGGCGATACGCTCGTACTCGGCGCCGGGAGCTGCCGCCTCGCCTACGACATTCACATGCACATCGATTGCGAAACGACGACGGCGCTCGATTTCAACCCGCTGTTGCTCATCGTCGCGAAAAAGCTCATGCACGGAGAGCAGCTCAACCTGCACGAGTTCCCGATCGCGCCGAAGTCGATGGACGACGACACCGTACTGCGCAAGCTGTCCGCGCCGGAACTGGTGCGCGACGGCTTTCGCTTCGTGCTCGGCGACGCGTTGCGACCGCCGTTTGCGGACGCCACATTCGATACCGTCGTGACACCCTGGCTCATCGACATCGTTGCCGAGGACCTGCCGATCCTCGCGGCGCGCATCAACGGCCTGGTGAAACCGAACGGCCGCTGGGTCAATTTTGGCTCGCTCGCGTTCGGAGCGGTACAACGTGCGCGCCACTACAGCGCCGAGGAGGTCAAGTCGATCGTTGCCGAAGCCGGGTTCTCGGCCCCGTACGTATCCGAGGCCACCATTCCCTACATGTGCTCGCCGGCGAGCCGCCACGGTCGCCGCGAGAAGGTGTTCACGTTCGCGGCATACAAGGAACGGGACGCCGACAGGCCGGAACGACATTGCGCGCTGCCGGACTGGATCGTGACGGGCAAGGATCCCGTGCCGCTGACACAGTCTTTTCGCACGCAGGCGATGACGACGCAGATTTATTCGTTCATGATGTCGCTGATCGATGGCAAGCGCTCCATCGACGACATGGCCGCGGTACTCGAATCGCAGCGACTCATGCCCAAGGCGGAAGCCGTGCCCGCGATCCGCACGTTTCTCACGCAAATGCTCGACGACTCGCAAAAATCATCGGGGTACTGACGAACGAGAAGACGCCGCCACGCAACGACAACAACAAGAGCATCGCCATGAAGATCCTGCGCACGCCCGAAGCCCGATTCGACAACCTGCCCGACTACGATTTCAAACCCAATTTCGTCGACATCGACGGCCTGCGCATGCACTACGTCGACGAGGGCGCGCGCGATGCGAGCCCCGTGTTGCTGCTGCACGGCGAGCCGAGCTGGTCGTACCTGTACCGGCACATGATTCCGCCGCTCGTGGACGCGGGCCTGCGCGTCGTCGCACCGGATCTGGTCGGTTTCGGCAAGTCGGACAAGCCGGCGGGCAAGGGCGATTATTCCTATGCCGCACACGTCGAGTGGATGCGGCGATTCATCGAAGCGCTGGATCTGAACGGCGTTACGCTGTTCGGGCAGGACTGGGGATCGCTGATCGGCCTGCGTGTCGCCGCCGAGAACGAGGGCCGCTTCAGCCGCGTAGCGATCGGCAACGGCGGCCTGCCGACCGGCGACCAGGCCATGCCGAAGGCCTTCAAAATCTGGCGCGCGTTCGCAACATACAGCCCGTGGTTTCCGATCGGCCGCATCATCCAGTCCGGAACCGTGACCGAGCTGGGCGGGGACGTCGTCGCGGCCTACGATGCGCCGTTTCCGTCCGCCAGGTACAAGGCCGGCGCGCGCGCATTCCCGGCGCTGGTTCCGACCTCGCCCGACGATCCGGCGTGCGACGCCAATCGAGCCGCATGGCGGACTTTCACGCGCTGGCAAAAGCCGTTTCTCACGACCTTCAGCAACCGCGACCCGATCACGCGCGGCGGCGAGTTGCCCTGGCAGCAGAAGGTGCCCGGCGCGAGTGGGCAAAATCACGTTACGATCAGGAATGCAGGTCACTTCCTGCAGGAAGACAAGGGGCCGGAACTGGCGGCGGTACTGATCGGCTTTGTCCGAGCCTGATCGCGCACGCAGGCCGCGGAGTCGTTCGCGCCGCCGTAATCGCGATCAGCGCTCGAGGTACTGGAGCTTGTCCTTCACTTCCCGCCAGTCGTCGGCATCCTCGGGCGGGTCTTTCATTTCGGTGATCACGGGCCACGCTCGCGAGAGTTCGGCGTTGATTTCGAGGAATTTCTCCTGGCCCGGCGGAATCTCGTCCTCGGAATAGATCGCCTCGACGGGGCATTCCGGCTCGCACAAGGTGCAGTCGATGCACTCGTCGGGATCGATCACGAGGAAGTTCGGACCTTCGTGAAAACAGTCCACGGGACAGACTTCGACACAGTCCGTCAGTTTGCACTTGATGCAGGCTTCGGTGACGACGAAGGTCATTCAAATACCTCGGTAAAGGGACCGGCTACGCTATTCGAAGTCGCGCCACAGTTCAAGCTCGGGCGCGGCCCGGGTTCGACCTAGGCGCGGCGCCAGCGCTCGCCGGCCGACGTGGCGACCCCGTCGTCGCGAAGCTTCATGAGGTGCGCGAGCAGCGAGCGCTCGGCCCAGGCATGGAGTTTTTCGGGCACATCGGTATAGACGGCCGGCACGAGTTCGCCCGCGGTCGAACCCGGATTTGCGCTCATCGCGGCCAGGACTTTCGCCTCGCGTTCGAGCCGATGCCCGATGATCCAGTCGATGACCCGTACGGCATCCTCGATCTTTTCGCCGTGCCCCGGCAGCAACGCTGCGGGCCGGCACGCCTTGACGCGTTCGAGCGAACGCAGATAGTGCGTCATGTCGCCGTCGGGCGGATCGATTACGACCGTCGAACCGTCGATCACGTGATCGCCGGTCAGTATCCAGTTGGTCGCGGCGTGCCTGAAGCACAGGTGGTTCGATGCGTGGCCCGGCGTGTGCAGCGCCTCGAGCGCGAATTCGCCGGTCTCGAGCACGTCGCCATCGGCGAGCACGCGCGTCGGTCGAAAACTCGAATCCTGGTGTGCGCCGCGCGGCGCGGGCATGCCGAGAACTTCCGCGCCGGTCGCCTCGGCAAGCAGACGCACGCCCGGCGAATGATCGGGGTGCGTGTGCGTCGCGAGAATCCAGCGGATCGGCGCGCCGGCCTCGGCACGGATCGCAGCGTGGTGCGCGCTCGAGCGCGGCCCCGGATCGACGACGGCGATTTCGTCGACGCCGAACAGGTAGGTATTCGTGCCGGGCCCGGTCATCATCGACGGATTCGGCGCAACGATGCGCCGTATGCCGGGAGCGAGTTCGGCAAAGCGCTCGATCGGCTTCATGAAATTGCTCATCGGAGCCTCGTCGGGCCGCCCGGTATCTCCGGCACCGCCCGGCGATTGCCTTTCGGCATGACAGGCTGGATCGCCGCGACGCCTTTCGCCGCACGCTCGTTCGCCCAGGCGATCGCGGCATCGATACTCGCGTGTGCCGCCAGTTGCTCCAAAGTCTTCCGCGTCGGGAAATGGATCAGCAGCTCGTCGCGGCCTGCGGCCGCAAGCGCGTCCGCGGGTGTGATCCACAGCGCGTCGGTAAGCTCGCCGTCGTCGTGCCGTGCAACCTGGCCCTCGGGAAGTCGTGCGATGAAGAATCGCGTCGAAAAGCGTTTCGCCATGACGTCGGGCGTTATCCAGTGGCTGAAATAGTGCAGCTCGTTGCAGCAGAGGCGCACGCCGCCCGCTGCGACGAAATCGCACCACGCAAGCGATGCCGCGTTGAGCCGCTGACGCATGACCTCGAGTTCGCGGGGCGCGACCGCGCACTCGGCGAGCAGTACACCGGTCTCCTCGAACAGCTCGCGGATCGCGGCAACGTAGTGGTCGAGGCCGCCGTCGTCGATCGCCAGCTGCCGGTTCGCCTCCGCCGGCGCCAGCCCCAGGCAATCAGGGTGCGTTTCGCAGTCCGTATCGTCGACGACGCCGCCCGGAAACACGTAGGCGCCGCCGAACGCGGAAGCTTCGTGCCGCTTGACGAGAAAAACCTCGGGCGCCGGTCCCGTCTCGCGCATCAGTGCGACCGTGGACGACAGCCTCGGGCGCGCGACTTCAGTCGGCTTCGACATAGGCCTTGAGCAGGCTCAGCGCCTCGCCGATGACATAGTCGACGGGCGCGGCGATCGTGTCGAGGCCGTCGGCGCTGTAGCCGCCGACGGCGTACGTGAAGCGCACGCGGGTGCCGGCTTCGTCGTCGAAAAACTCCCAGGTCATGTTGCCGTCCACGCCCATGAGCCCGAGCGGCCCGAGCGCGCCGGTCATGCGCAGCATCACGGGGGCACTCACCGACGTGACGACGAGGTGTACTACCCCGTCGTCACCGCCCAGGCTCTCGCAAAAACAGCCGAGCGGCTTTGCCGTGATGCTGAGACGCTCGGAACTCCCCGACACCGTGTGGTCCGCACTCCACCACCTGGCGATCTCGTCGACGGCCGCGCCCCAGCTCTCGGCCCGGCCTGCCGCTATCACCGTCTCGTGCCGGACCGTGAAACCGCCCGGTGCCGCCGTGACGACCTCCGCTGCCGCGGCGTCGCCGAGCAGGACGAGAAGCGCGGTGCTTGCGACAAACATGGACTTCATGAAATCTCTCCGTGCCGCCGTGGGGGCGGCCATCCGGAGAGCTTAACCAAAAACCCTGCCCGAGTATCGTCGGAAACGGGCCGCCTAGAACAGCGAAACGGCGAGAAACACCGTGCTTGCAAGCGCCGCGCAAAAATAGAGTCGTTTCCAGGGCATGACGTTAAAGTCCTGTCGCATTCGAGCGGGTAACAGTTTGCAGGCGTGGAGCTGAATGCGCGCTGAAAGCCGCGCGGGCTATACTGGGGAATGGTCGAAAGTGAAACAGCGCTCGCCGCGTTTCTTGCGCGGGCGGGATCGGTGACGGTGCTGACCGGCGCCGGGGTCAGCACCGCATCGGGAATTCCGGGCTATCGCGACCGCAACGGCGACTGGAAGCACCCCGCACCCGTCCAGTTCAACGACTTCAGGGACAACGATGCGACGCGACGGCGCTATTGGGCGCGCAGCTTCGCGGGCTGGCGACGCATCGCGGCCGCGCGGCCGAACGGGGCCCATCGGGCGCTCGCGGAACTCGAACGCGCCGGGTTTCTCGACACGCTGATCACGCAGAACGTCGACGGGCTGCACACGCGGGCGGGGCATGTGAACGTCATCGAACTGCACGGGCGGCTCGACACGGTTCGCTGCCTGAGCTGCAACCTGCGCGTGCCGCGCGCCGACTGGCAGCAGCGGCTGCTCGAGGCCAACCCGGGCTGGCAGAGCCGCGTCGAGGGCATCCGGCCCGACGGCGACGTGAATTTGAGCGAGACCGATGTCCGTCGATTTCGGGTTCCCGATTGCGCCTGCTGTGGCGGCATCATGAAGCCCGACGTCGTATTTTTCGGCGAGTCGGTGCCCAAGGTTCGCGTCGCAGGATCGAGCGACGCTGTGCAACGCGCAGGCGCGTTGCTGGTCGTGGGATCGTCCCTGATGGTCTATTCGGGATTCCGGTTCGCGCGCCTGGCGCGCGAGCTCGGCAAGCCGCTCGCCATCCTGAACCAGGGCCGCACGCGCGCCGACGACATCGCCGGGTTGCGGCTCGACGGCGACTGCGGCGACATGCTCGGGAATGCGCTCCGGCATCTCGATGGCCAGGGGGCGTCATCGGTCCCGTCGCGATGAACGACGACTGGCGGGTTGTCTTCGAGAGCCGCCATCCGGCCGCATGCGCGGATCGCGCGCTCGTGCTCGAGGCGGCACGGATTCCGCACGAGGTGATCAACGATCCGTCCGGCTTCGCGCTCATCGTGCCGGCCGAGCGTTCGAGTGACGCCGCGCGCGAATTGCGCCTTTACGACGACGAGAACCCGCCTGCCGTGCCCCGGCCGCGCCGCGTCGTGCCACATCATGACGCCCTGCCCGGCATCGTCGGATACATCACTATCGTCTGCGCCGTGGCGTGGCTCGCCGGTTCATCGGCATTCGCCGAGGACTGGCTGCGGGCGGGCCGTATCGACGGCGAACTCGTTCGCGACGGCGAATGGTGGCGGCTGTTCACGGCGCTGACGCTGCACTCCGGCCTGCCCCATCTCGCGGGCAACCTGGTGTTCGGCACGCTGTTCGGGCTGTTCGCGGGCCGGCTGCTCGGCCCGGGTGTCGCCTGGCTCGCTATCCTGGCCACGGCGGTCCTGGGCAACCTGCTGAACACGATGTTGCTCGAATCCGCGCATCGCTCCATCGGCGCGTCGACGGCAGTCTTCGCGGCGCTCGGGCTCGTCGCGGGCTTCGTCTGGCGCGCGAAACTCATGTCGCAGGAGCGCTGGCCCTACCGCGTGGGACCTGTCGTCGGCGGCCTCGCGCTGCTGATGTACACGGGGACGGGCGATGCGAATACCGACGTAGGCGCCCACCTCATGGGCTTCGCCAGCGGTTTCGGCGGCGGCGTGTTACTCGTCCGCTCCATCGACTCGCTGTCGTCTCCGCCGTTGCAAAAACTCTGCGGCAGCGCGGCGATTGCGGCCGTCGTTATCGCCTGGATCGCCGCGTTTTCCGGCTGACAGGCAGGACAAATCGTGTAAGATGCGGCCGCAGCGAGGACCGGCCGCAACAGCCCCGCGGCAGGCACTGCCGTCGATTCGCAGCGTCGACGTCGAGCGGATGGCTGCGAATCCTCCGTGCGGTGCGTCGCGCAGCGCGCCGCACAGATCGAACGACGCATCGAAAGACTCATCGAACGACTCATCGAACGACTCATCGAACGACTTATCGAACGACTTATCGAACGACTCATCGAACGACTTATCGAACGACTTATCGAACGACTTATCGAACGACATGATCCCGAAGGACATTTGCAATGAACGAAGACAGCGTAGCGATTGACGCCATCAAAAACGCCAACGTCGACAAAATCCTCGAGTGGCTGCAGACCGAGGGCATCGACTTCGGCATCGACGTTGCCATCGCGCTCGTCATATTTTTTGTCGGTCGCCTGGTGATCGGTATTTTCGTGCGCGGAATCGGCGCCGCGATGCGCAGGAACGGCATCGAGAAGACGCTCGAGACGTTCATTTCGAATCTTATCCGCTGGGCGCTGACGATCGTCGTCGTCATCGCCGCGATCTCGCAAATCGGGATCCAGACCACGTCCTTTATCGCCATATTCGGTGCGGCGGGCCTCGCGGTCGGCCTCGCGCTGCAGGGCTCGTTGTCGAACTTTGCCGCGGGCGTGCTCATCGTCTTGTTTCGCCCGTACAAGGTCGGCGACTGGATAGAGGCCGCGGGCGTTTCCGGTTCGGTGGAGCAGGTCCAGATCCTGACGACGAGCCTCAAGACCGGCGACAACAAGCAGGTCATCGTGCCGAACAGCCAGATCATGAGCAGTATCATCACGAACTATTCCGCGAAGGACACACGCCGCGTCGACCTCGTGGTCGGCGTCTCCTACGACGACGATCTCGACAAGGTCAGGAAAACGCTCGAAGAAATCATCGGCGCGGAACAGCGCGTCCTGAATGAGCCGGAGTGCCTGATCGCCGTATCGGACCTGGCCGACAGCAGTGTCAATTTCGTGGTTCGGCCATGGGTCAATACGCCCGATTACTGGGCGGTCAAATTCGCATTGACCGAAGCGATCAAGAAACGCTTCGACAAGGAAGGCATCTCCTTCCCGTTCCCGCAGCAGGACGTTCACCTATACAAGGCGTCGTAAAGCCCGGCTTCGAATGTCCGCGATTTTCTTTCACGGCGGCCACCGTGCCGGCCGGCGACCGATGCGATGCCCCGGTTGCCACGGGGCGGGTGGCCGCATCAATCGTCGGTTGCGTCGGGCTCGATGAAGCACCACGTCAGGTTCGGGACCCGTAAACATCGCGGCCCAGGTTTTCGCGATGGCGATACAGAAGTTGGCGATAAACGCGTAGAGGATGGCGCGGGCCGTCGATTCGTGTGATGCCGTGGCCATCGTGAGTCGCTTGCCTGTCAACGAGATTGGGGGTGGGTCGTTATAGTAGTCGCTAAGTGAACGAGACTGACAATCAGGTGTCTGACAAGT
>JBFISV010000061.1:0-10769 GCA_041608415.1 Woeseiaceae bacterium | reverse complement strand
GTGCGCACGAACGACAGGAAGGTCGGCATCTTGAGCTTCGGTTTTTTGGCTTTCTTGCCGGCCGCTTTCGCCTTTTCGAATGCGGCGAGCGCCTTCTGATAAACATTCACTTCCCTGGAGATGTCCGGGAATTCGCGCACCAGCGTGTCGAGGACTTCGAACCGGTCGTAGGTCACGTCGGTCACCAACTCGGTGCGGCGCACCACGGAACGGTTGTAAATGAATGCGGAACGCTCCGGCATGCCGCCGCCGCCGCCCGGCAGTGCGCCCGTGGTGTCGGAGATGATGAGGCCGTATTCCGGACCCATGAGGTCCTTGAGCTGTCGTATGCCTTCCGCTTCGCTCATCACTTCCTGCACCGCCAGCAGGTCGAAATGCCGGCATACATCGGCAAGAAAGGCCATCACTTTGGGATCGCGGTCGTGAGTCTTGCCGGTCTGCAGCCGGCCCAGTTTACGGATGTTGAATGAGCCGAGGACGATCGACCCGTACACCCGCTCGGGCAGCCCGAACGAGATCGGGTCATCGGCCAGGGTCTTGCGGATGCGCGTCCATTCGGCGGCGGTGTAGGGTGGGCTCTTGTCGGTGGCCATGATTGCGCTCCTTAGTTGAGGCATTCTCGTGCGATTCGATCGGCTGCCCGCAGTTTACAGCGTGTCCCGACCGACATTATAGATCTCAAACGTCAAAACGCTCGCCCGTGTCTCTGAAAAAGCGGCGCGCGCTTTCGCGCCCGATGTCGATCGCGCGTCGAATCGGCACGGGATCGAGTTCGTAACTGCGCAATTTAATCTCCTCAACGGGGGCGAGAATCCGGCATCTCCCGCCGGGCTGCACGGTGCCGGTCGTCGGGAAACCCAGTTTGAGGACACCCTCGGAGTTCGCGACGCAGGCGATTTCCCAATCGAGGTCGTGTCCCGCCAGCCCGTCGAGCGGCGTGCGCACCTGCCAGGCGCCATCGAACGTGAGTGCCCCGTCGATACGGACCATGCGCGAGTAGGGCCCCGGTGCGAAACACGATGCGAGCACGGCATCGACGAGACTGCAGGCGTCGGAACGTGTGAGCATGCGCCGCGTTCGGCCGCTGAAATCGAGCGTCGTCACCGGAATGGCGACAGGCGTCGGGCATTCGGCGATTTGCATGTCGCCGAGGTGTGCGCGCAGCGCGTCGCCCACGATGTCGCTCATCGCAAACGGCCAGCGCCCGCGAAATACGCGCCGAAGGTCGAACAGGCGGCGCGTACAGGCTTGCAGCCAGAGATCCGCGAGCTCATGGCCGCGACCTGCCGCGAGTGCCGCGGCGATGATCGACCCCGAGCTTGCGCCAGCCACGGCCGCTGGCCGCAGGCCGTTCTCGAGCATCCACTCGACGACGCCGACGTGAAATGCGGCGCGGCCCGCACAGCCTTCGAATGCTATTCCGATGCGCACAGTGTAAAGATAGCTGCAATCTGGTGAGTCCGGCGCAATTTGATACGAAAAAGGCCGGGACAGCGGTCATTCCTACCGAGCTTGCGATCTTTCGTTGACGAAATCGACGCCTGAAAAACCAACGTATTCATTGCGTCACGCCACACATCTTCATTGAGTCAAGCGACAGATCACGCCCGCGTTGTTGTTTGGCTGCGCATACCAGCTATTATTTGCTTGACACGCATCGTCAACTGAATCTCATGGTGGGCAGCGCGATCGCGATTGGCGCGCGGACGGCCACAATCGGCAGGGCAGGCGTAGCGCCGCAGGACGGCGTGGGTCACGAGCTGCCCGGCATCGGCCGCGCCGGATACCGGACCGACCCGCTGCGACATCGTGCCGGAGTGCGAGCCGGGCCCTGTCGAAGTACCTGAGTCTGACGGTAATTGCCCGCTCGAAGGACGCGTTGTCAATAAAAACGACGGGGATAGAAACATGTGCATCGTGAAGAGCGTAGGCCACAGCGGGCAAAACGATCTGACAGACGTCATGCTCTTCCAGATCCTGTTCAACCTCAATCTGCCGCGCTTCCCGGGTTCGAAACCGCGCAAGCTCAAGCCCGATGGTCGCATCGGTCCGAAGACGATCAAGGCGATCGAAAGATTCGAAACCGAGGTCATGAAGCTGAAGTCGTCCGACGGCATGATCGTGCCCGGCGACAAGACGGTGCTGGCGCTGCTCAAAGGTCTGCCGCCCGGCCCCTCGAAGGGCAAGCTCTCGGTCGTGATGCCGCGGGCCCTGCAGAGCAAGATCAATCGTTACTACGATCCCCTGGTCGCGGGCATGAAAAAATACGACATCACGAAGCCGCTGCGGATGGCGCATTTCATCGCGCAGATCGGTCACGAGACCGCCTCGTTCCGCTACGCCGAGGAAATCGCCGACGGCTCGGCCTACGAGGGCCGGGTCGACCTGGGCAACACGGAGCCGGGCGACGGCAAGCGTTTCAAGGGCAGGGGCCTGATACAGCTCACGGGCCGGGCGAATTATACGAGGTACAGCGAGCACGCGGGCGTCGACTACGTGGCCAATCCCAGGAAGATTGCCACGGACCCGTTTATCGCGGTCGACGTCGCGTGCTGGTTCTGGCATGTCAACAGGCTCAATCGCCTTGCCGACAAGGATGACGTCAAGGCCGTCACGAAGCGCATCAACGGCGGCTACAACGGCCTCGACGACCGCAACGAATACCTCGTGAGAGCCAAGGCCGTGCTGGGCCTCAAGTAGATGACACGAGCGATCCTTCGAATTTCGCTGCTGTTGCTCGCGGCGTCGGCCTGCTCGCGCTACGGCAATGAAGCGCCGGCCAATGGCGCAGCCGAGGACGCAGTGCGCGCGGCGGCTCCTGCGCTCACGGCGAGCATTCATCCCGACCTGCCCGACTATACCTTCACGCTACGCGGGGAGCGCCAGGACGATCCCGACGGTACAATCCGTGTCGAGGGAATCGAAATCCGTCGCGGCGGGGAGGAGGAACCCGTGCAGATCATCGACGGACTCGATGCGGAACTTCCGTTTGGCGAAAAGGCCGGCAGAATCGAGGTTCTGGACATGAATTTCGACGGCTATGGCGATCTGCGCGTCGTGGAGTTTCTGCCAGCCGGCCCGAACGTCCCGTACATCAACTGGCTGTTCGACCCCGCGTCCGCGCATTTCGTGAGAGCCATGGAATTCGACGAGGTCTTGTCACCGCAATTCGACAGTGAGACTCGGCGCATCCGCTCCGACTGGCGCGACGGTGCGACGCGTTACGGCACCGATGTCTACACCGTCGTAGACGGCAAGCCGGCGCTGGTGCGCAGAGAAATCAAGGAGTACTCGGCGCCCGGCGCGTACGAGTTGACCGTCAAGGAACGCGTTGATGGCGGCTGGGAGACCGTCGAGAAGCGGATGGTCGAGGATTAAGTCCGGGTCAAAATGTGCGTGATAGCCCTGCGCTGATCAAGAATATTCCGGAACAGGCCGCAGCCTGAAGACAGGCATCGCGGGTCTGTGCCGGGGAGGGATGGCACGATGTTTGGAAAACGTGAAAAAGTATTCGTCAGTTACTCGAGCAAGAATACGCGCTTCGTCAACGAGGAAATTCTGCCTCAGATCAAGCGTGCAAAGCGCGATCACTGGTTCGCGCCGCGAGCGATCGGCGGCGGTGACGACTGGCGCATGAAGCTGCTCGACGGGCTGGAAACCTGCGACCGGCTGCTGGTCGTGGTGTCCAGGGAAGCGCAGGAAAGTCAGTACGTGCCTCTCGAACTCGCCAGCGCCACGAGAAAGCTGCTCGCGAAAAAGGCCCGTCTCGATGCCCGCGAGGTGTACCGGGCGATTCTCCCCGTGAAGATCGACGTGCGCGGCCCGCACGGCGAGAAGCCCGAGGACAGCGCGCGCCTCGGCGGCGGTGCCACTGATGAGGCGGTAAACGACGACTCCGTCGAGGTCGATCCGTACCTGCTCCACCCGTACCTGACGTTGGTCAACTTCATCAACCTTCCCTACAACGAGCAGCTCAATGCACAGCTGCACCCGAAGACGGGAAAGTACCTCGACGACGACAGGGGTCTCACGCGCGAGCAAAAGCGATCGATTCGCGAATACGCGCAGGAACGGGCCGAGGCACGGAAACGAATCGCCACGGCGATTCGCGACCCGGAGCGCCTGCGCTGGGGGTTCAAGCCGCTGGGCCGGGTCTTTGCGATGCTCACCCATGCGTCGGTGCAGCGCGTCGTCATCGCGTTCGCATTGTTCTTCGCGCTCTCCGGACTGCTGGTCGGCGGGCCGCAGATTATAAAAACCATCGGCTGGGAACCACCCCTGTTTGCACCTCGCGCGCCGTCCATTTCCCGCATCAGCATAACGACTGACCCGGCAGGTCCCGGCGCTCGACCGATGGGGCCGAACGAGGGTATCCCGGTCAGCGTGGACGCGGGGCCGATTCGGCTGCTCGTCCACGTTGCAACCGATGATGGCGCGGAACTGAACTCGCAGGTGACGCTGCGGCCCGTGCCTTCGGTGGCGGGCGGGGAAGGTGCAATACCGCTCGAGGAGCCCGCGATCATGGTCAGCCACGACGCGATGCAGACCTGGCAGGATGCTGAAAACGCGCAGATCAGCCTCCGGGAAGAGCCGAGCAAATTGCACATCTGGTCGACCGCCAACGGCCGCGAAACAATATTGCCCCTGACGCTGCCGGGCGTGCCCGCGCAGCCGGTCGCGACGCCGCCGGCCATATCGCTCGAGGCGCTGACGCCGGGCGGGCCGGTATCCCCGCAGACCGTCGACGAGACATTCCCGGATGCGGACGTGCCGGCGTTCACCGTTGCCGCACCCACGATTCTCCGCATCGCGTCCGTCGGCGGCGACGGTGAAAGCACGACGAGGAAAGTCCGGCTCGTGCCGCCGGACGCGGAATTCGAGCAGCCCGCGATCAAGCTGAGCTCCGATGCGATGCGGACCTGGCAGGACGCCGGCGACGCGCGCATCAGGCTGCGGGACGAATCCGGCGAGCTGTACATCCGCGCGGTTGCGAACGGGCAGGAGACGACGCTGCCCGTGACGCTCCCGGCCCTGCCGGAAACTCCCGTCGCGCCGCCCCCGGAAATATCGCTCGAGGCGATGACGCCGACCGGGCGGATAACGCCATCCTCGGTCGACGATCGCTACCCCGACACGGACGTGCCCTCGCTGACCGTTTATTCGCCGACGATTCTGCGCATCGCATCGGTGGCCGGGGACGGCGAGGCCACGACGCGCAAGGTGTGGCTTTTGCCGCCGCCGACCGCCGAACCGCAATCGGTCGAATTCGAGCCACCCGCGATCACGGTCAGCGCCGATTCGATGCAGAGCTGGCAGGATGCGGACAGCGCGCGGATTCGATTGCAGGACGTCCCCGTACCGCTGAATATTCGCGCGACCGCGAACGGCCTCGAGTCGGTTGCGCGCGTAACGCTCCCGGCACTGCCGCAAACCTCGATTGCGTCGCCGCCGGATATCGTGCTCGAGGCGCAGACGCGCACCGGTCGCGTCACGCCGCGGTCGGTCGACGATCTGAATCCGGATTCGGAGGTTCCCGCGTTCAACGTCTCGGAACCCACGATCCTGCGCATCGTGTCCGCTTCCGCGGATGGCGGAGAGACGACGAGAAAGATCAGGCTCATGCCGTCGGCCGAGCTAGTCGAACAGCCCGTCTACGAGCAGCCCACGATCATCGTCAAGTCCGATTTCATGGAGCAGTGGGCGAGACCCGGCGAAGTGCGCATTCGTCCCGAGCGGGAGTCGGTCGAGCTGCAAATCCGGGCGCGGGCAAACGGGCGGGAAGTGACCGAGCAGGTGGTGATCCTGCCGGCCGAGGCTCCGCGAGAAAGGCCAGAGCCCGGCGACGACCCCGAGCAGGACATGAGGCTCGTCGCAACGGGGAACGGGGTGCTGTACAGCTCCGACGGGGAACGCTGCGATGACATGTACCTCGAGTTTTTCGAAGCAGGACAGGTCGTCTACGCCGACGTTTCGGGCTGCGGCGTCGCCCAACGCTTCGATTTTGTCGGCACCCAGGGCGATGTCGTCATCGGGAGCTACGCCGACGACGACGACGTCGTGACCTGCACGCTGCAGGAAGCCGAAGACAAGCAGGTCGGGATCGCATGCTCCGCGCCCGGAAACCCCGAGTGGGGCACGATCGTAATAGTGTCGACCTACGACGAATCGTCGTCTTAAATAATGGGACAGCAGTAACTCTGACCTCTTTTTACTTGCCGGCTTGCTCGCGCTCGACCGCGTCCGCGTCGGCGGCCGCGCGCATCGCCTGCGTCCAGGCGGTGGTCTCCTGTTTGAGCAGCGCCTCGACGCGCTGCACGAGCAGTTCGAAGGGGCGATCGCCGTCGTACGGCGCGGCCCGCGCGAGATACAGGTATTTCTCCTGTTTCAATGACTCCGCCGACGCTCGGTATTCGCTCCAGTTTTCCTGGAACCGGTACAGGCCCAGGGTGCCCGCGAGCACGGCGACGAGGAGGCCGAGGATACCGATGGTCAAAGCCAGCAAGAACGGCGCGCCGCCAATACCGGCGAGCAACGGAATCGAGGCGGCAGCAATGATCTCGATCAGCCGCAGGCGCTTGTACGCCTTCTGGTTCGAAGAGCTTTTCTTGTCGTACCAGTCGATCTGGTCGTCGAGACGCCGCTCGAAGTATTCCTTTTCACTGATTTGCGAGCTGGATTCCGCGCCCGACGCGCTCATTCGTATTCGACCTTGCAGTGTACTTCGATCGACTTGATCGTTTTTCCGGGCACGACGTCGGCATCGATCGTGATCGGTTTCCCCGCGGCGACGACGGCCGGGCGGGCTGGCCGGGTAATGGACACGGGCGGCGCTGCATCGGGATGGATGACGGACGGCGGCGCCGCCGTGATTGACGCGCCGGACCCGCCAGGATGCACGTTTTCCTCGAAGGTTTTGATCGCGGTCGCGAGTTTGGCCTTTTGCTCGAGGTAGCTGCTCTTGCCGAATTCCGACGCTTCCTTGTCGATCTTGCGCTCGACGCGCTTTTCGTCGGCGGTCCGTCCGAGTCCGTGGTAGCCCTCGGCCAGAGTCATCAGAACCCATTCCCTGTCGCCGCGCTTTGCAAAACCTTCCTCGTCCTCGATCAGCTCCTTGCATATTTCGACGACCTTTTCACGAATCATGTTGGCATGGCCGTAACTGACGATGGCATCGAACCTGTCGTCCAGTAAATTCGCCCTGTCGGTGTACATGAAGGCGACGTTGATGCCGTTGTAGTAATCCTGCTTGACGTAAAAGCCGCGCTCGTAGAACGCGATCGAGCGCTCGAGGAACTCCCTGTCGTCAGTCAGCTGAAAAAGGCGCTTGTTGATCGCGCCCGACAGTCCCAGCGTCTCCGGATCGTTCGAGATTCTCGGCGCGCAGTATCGCTTCAGAATGTCCTCGGCCTCGTACAGCGCGGCGATGGCCTTGTCATTGTCGATATTGCCGTCCGCGTCTTTCGCCTCGCCGGCCTTGTAGGTCACGAGCGCCAGGCGCTGGGCGAGAAACACGTCCGGTTTCTTGTTCGCGGCGCCTTCCGTCTGCATGTCCATCGCCTTGCGGAACAGGCGGATCGCCGCCGCGAAATCCTTGCGGTTCTTCGCCGCCTCGGCCGCGTCGATGACGCTGGCCAGCGATTCCCCTTCCTGGCCCTCCTTCTTCTTGCGCATTTTCGGCAGAACATACGCGGGCGGTTCGATGTAACTGTCGGCGGCGTAGGCCGGCGGTGTCATGTCGGTGAGGAACTTGAACACCGGGCTGTCGGACTCTGCTTTCCTGGCGCGCGACGACTTCCGTCGGCGAGCTTCGATGTCGATGGTCTTCTGCAGTACGTTACCGAGATGGGTGACGAAGCGCTTGCGTTCCGGTGCACTGATTTCCTCGCCGCCGTGTTCGTACTGGTGAATGACGAAAGAGCTGAGGTCGAACGGGATCTTCTCCATCAGCACGGATTCGGCGATGATGATGGTCGTGTTCGGCCGCTGCGCATGCCGCACCCCGAGCTCGTAAAAAACGTTGGCGTTCAGCGTCGAGAGATCGGCGATGACGATGTCCGCCTCGTAGATCCAGCGGTACATAATCGAGTCGATGCTGCCTGTAATGTTCGCATCGATCGCGCGAAAAGAGTTCACGTTGACCTTGTCGCAGGCGGGACGTATGAGCTGCTCGAAGGTCTTGTCGAGATTCAGCACGCGGCCGGTCGAGTAGTCGGTCTTGTTGCCGAATCCCGTTACGACGAAGCAGGTGAGCTGCCGTTGTGCGCTGGTCTTCGCCGCGGTGGAGCGGGTGCGCGGTGCCGCTTTCTTTTTTTTCGCCGTCATGCAGCCGCCTCCGGCTAGTCGATGTCGAACTTGCGATCGAAATGTCCGTCCTCGATCAGCGCCGCGGCCGCCTGCCCGACCCGCGCCAGGGTATCCATGTTTTCCGCGCGATCCATCTCGGCGAGCGTCGCGAGTTCATCGGCATCGAGACTCAGTTTCAGCTTGTCTCTGAGCCAGGCATCGTCGAACCGAACGTTGTAGCGCAGGTAGGTGATCAAAGGCTGGCCGCCGCCGAGGATGTCGCCCGACAGGTCGCCGATCTCGCTGTCTATGTCGTCGGCCGTCGGGCTCGCCGACATCCATTGCAGCAGCAGCTCGTTGAGCGCGCTCGCGTCGTCCATGAGCGATGCCAGGCCGCGAACGCCGAGTTCGACGGCTTTCATGTCCATGACCTTGTCCTGGTCGAGCGCGAGCGGTTGCCAGCCCGTGCCGAGCGATACGATCATGAGCTGATCGGCGCCGGTCTTCCAGCGCAGTCGATGCCCCTTGAGCGTGGCGAGCATCAGGAGTTGCAGCGCGGGGTTGTTGTGCGGGCTCACACCGCCGTCGACGAAGGCGCCTTCCATGTCCTCGGCCACGCGGATTCTCTCGGGTTTGAAATACGTCGGCGCCGCCGTACTGGCGCGCACGACGTCGCGCAGCAGGTAGTCCTTGTTCGGCGTAGAGTTGCTGCCCGGTACCTGGTCGTAGTAGCGGCCTTCCGGGTTGTTGTGTATGACCCAGGGGCTGCCCGTGTCGAGCCTCTTCGCGACGACGGCGAGCCCGGTCCTGAGTTCCGGGCCGCCGAGCCGGATGTCGCCGTATTCTCGTTTGAGGGCTTTCCTTACCGGTTTCGCGGAGAACTTGGGCCAGACCAGGCCCTTGCGATAGAACTTCGACTTGAATATCGAATCGCCGAGTTCGCGATACAGTTTCTCGATCTTCTCGACAGGCCAGCCGAGCGCGAGCGCGGATGCGATAATGGCGCCGGTCGAGGTGCCGCCGATCAGGTCGAAGTAGTCGGCCAGCACGGCGGAGTCGTCACCGCTGCGCTCGCGGACGAGCCCCTCGATGCGTTTCAGGAGCTGCACCGTCAGGATTCCGCGGATACCGCCGCCGTCGAGCGCGAGGATGCGCTTCGGTCCGGGGCCGAACAGGTGCGCGTTCAGGTCTTTTTTCATTGTCTCATCCACTCCATTCTTGTTTCTCGCTCGGGGTCACTGCGAACGTCTCTTCACTCCGGCGCCTCGGGCCATCGGCTTGCCGACGAGCCGCAGGACTGGCGTCGGGCGGGGACAGGCTGACGGGACCTTCAATTTGTAGTATAGACCGTAATTCGTTGCGCGCTTGCGCAGACCGCGGAATAAGGCGGCCGTCGGCCGCGTCATCTCTGCCGATCGTCGTGTCATGGTCAACTGTATGCCGCACGGCCGGCGTTGCTCTTCGACGGTGCAGTTTGGAAACAACATTCAGTGACGGACCAATGAGCTTCGAGAACGACCTGTTCATCAGCTACGCGCACATCGACCATGAACCACTGGCGCCGGAGCAGCAGGGCTGGATCGGCCGTTTTCACGAATCGCCGGAGGCGCTGCTGAGCCTGCGCATGGGCGGTAAAGCCAGGATCCGGCGGGACGACGAGCTCAGGGGAGCTCGGTCGCTACATCGATCGCTGATAGCGCTGCATCGCTGTCTGCCCGGTCAGCTATCTCGCGGGCCGACACGGCACGAGCATTGGTGGCTGTTCACGATACTGCGATAGAATCGAGCGTCGCTCATCGAACTGCCGCGAGGCGCAACACGCAAGCTAATGCTGTACGTCAAGTCAGAGGCGCCCAAGGGCCGCGGCGTGTTCACAGACACGTTTATCGGCAAAGGTCGCGTGATCGAGCGGTGCCCGGTCGTCGAACTGCCCGCGTCGCAAAGCGCACAGATCGATGCAACCGGGCTGTACGATTATTATTTCGGCTGGGGCGAGGACGATCAGGGCGTGGCAATCGCCCTGGGTTACGGCTCGCTTTACAACCACTCTTTTTCCCCGAACGCGGTCTACATCAAGAACCTGGCCGAGCTGACGATCGATTATGTCGCGCTCAGGGATATCGAGCCGGACGAGGAAATTCTCGTAAACTACAATGGTGACCCCGACGATCGTTCGCCGCTGTGGAAATCCGACGAGATCGAGTGGCAGGAATAGCGATCGCGGCTGGCAGCCTTGCAAAATTCCGCCGGTGCCCGTCCGCTAGCGACAGGTCGGGCATGCGCGAGTCACCGGCGACGTTGCGCAACCAGAGACAGAGATTCGTGATGCACTTTCTTATCCAATCGCCGCTGTCGAACTTCGCGAAGGAAACGCCGGACCATCCGGCCCTGAGCTTCGAGGGCGAGGAGATGAGCTATGCGGCACTGGATGCGGCGAGTAATCGTCTCGCCAATGCGCTGCTCGACAACGGTCTCGAACGACAGGC
>JBFISV010000060.1:0-11077 GCA_041608415.1 Woeseiaceae bacterium | reverse complement strand
GACGAAACCGTGGCTGCCGCCCGAAAAACGACCATCGGTGATCAGTGCCACCTCGGCGCCCAGGCCCTTGCCCATGATCGCAGCCGTCGGACTCAGCATCTCCCTCATCCCGGGTCCGCCTTTCGGTCCTTCGTAGCGGATGACGATGACGTCTCCCGCCTGTACGGTGCCATCGAGGATGCCCTGCAATGCCGTCTCTTCGGACGAATACACGCGTGCCTCGCCCTCGAAGCGCAACCCCTCCTTGCCGCTGATTTTCGCGACGGCGCCATCGGGGGCGACGTTGCCGTAGAGAATCGCGAGATGGCTGTCGGCTTTGATGGGATCGTCGAAATCGCGGACGATATCCTGGCCGGCCGGATAATCGGCCACCGAGCGGAGATTGTCTGCGAGCGTCCGGCCCGTGACGGTCAGGCAGTCGCCGTGCAACAAGCCGCGATCGAGCATACGCTTCATCAGCGGTTGGATGCCGCCGATCGCGATCAGCTCCGACATCAGGTACTTGCCGCTCGGCCGCAGGTCCGCGAGAACCGGCGTGCGCGCGCCGATGCGCGTGAAGTCGTCGAGACTCAGTTCGACCTCGGCCTCGCGCGCCATCGCGATCAGGTGCAGCACGGCGTTGGTGGATCCTCCGAGCGCGATGACGACGGCGATAGCGTTTTCAAACGCTTTCCTGGTCATGATATCGAGCGGTTTCAGGTCCAGCTGCAAAAGCTTCAAGACGGCAGCGCCGGCCCGCCGGCAGTCCTCGATCTTGTGCTGCGAAACCGCCTCCTGTGCCGAACTGTTCGCGAGACTCATGCCGAGCGCTTCGATCGCAGACGCCATGGTGTTCGCGGTGTACATGCCGCCGCAGGCGCCGGGGCCCGGAATTGCCGTCCGCTCGACCTCGAGCAGTTCTTCGTGACTGATTTTTCCCGCGGCGACCGCTCCGACGGCTTCGAACACGGAGACGATGTCGCGACGATTGGCGCCCGGCCTGATGGTTCCGCCATAGACGAATACGGACGGCCGGTTCAGCCGAGCGATCGCCATGATGCATCCGGGCATGTTCTTGTCGCAGCCACCGATTGCCACGAGCCCGTCGAACCCCTCGGCGCCGGCCACCGCTTCTATCGAGTCGGCGATGAGTTCACGCGATACCAGTGAATAGCGCATCCCCGGCGTGCCCATGGAGATACCGTCCGATACCGAGATTGTGTTGAAGATGACGCCTTTACCGCCCGCCGCGTCGGCCGCCCGCGCCGCTTCATCCGCGAGCCGGCCGATGTGCATGTTGCACGGCGTAACCATGCTCCACGTCGACGCGATACCGACCTGCGGCCGGGTGAAGTCGTCTTCGCTGAATCCCACCGCTCGCAGCATTGCGCGGCTGGGCGCCTGCTCGTCGCCATCGACAACAATGCGCGAATAGCGTCGCAGTTCCTTTTCGTCCATCGCACCGCCTGTTCGTTTTCACTAAACGCCGATCGCGGCGTCCAACGTCGGCGAAGTCTAGCAGGGATGCTGCCGCGAATGCTTTACGAGTCGGCGCCCACGATCGGTGAAGGCATGCCGCAGGGGGCCTGGCTTCTGCCGTGCGGTCAGGGCCCCGCGATCTCGTCGTCGCGGATGATTACGACTATGCGCTGGAAGACGTCTTTCGGAAAGCTCGCATCCCGGGTGGCGAGTTCGACGGTGAACGCCTCGTCGCCTTCGGGCTGCGAGTCCTTGACCAGCGGTATCAGCAGGCGCGCCGCTCGCTGCCACGGGCCGAACGAGATCGAATAGCCGCTCGGCAAAAAGTAATCCTCGCCCTCTGTCGCCGTGACGTCACGCACCGAGTAGCCCACGATGATCGGCTGATCGTCGGGATTGAAACGCAACACGTCGATTTGCACGGCCGGATCACGTTCACGCACGGCGACCTGGCTCACGGCGAACGCGATCGTATTCGTCGGCAGCTCCGCCTCGAACCTGCGCTGGTCGTCGTCTTCGAGAACGACTTCAATCCTTGCGAGCTGGGTGCGCGTCGACTCGGACTGGCGAATGCGCAGGGTCGAGATCTGATCTGCTTCGCGCAATGGATCGCCGTTCATCGACAACGTCACGCGAGCGCGATCCTGGCGCGCCGGGATGTCGATGACGGTCCCCTCGGAGATACGGTACTGGCCCGTCGCCCACGGCGAGCGGTTTCCGCTGTAGCCGACTTCTTCGATGCGCAGTTGCAGCGGCAGTGCGAGAGTTCCGGTACGCAGCAGGTCGACGGTCAGGGGGCGGTCGTCCTCGCGCAGCGTGACGATGACGGGGACGCTGTCGTTGGCCGTTTCGATGAGGGATATGTCGATGTCCGCGGGCGGCAGTTCGGAAAAATCGATCGGCAGGACACTATCGTCGGCGTCAACCTCGACCTCGACAGTCTCCGTGGCGGCCTCCGAATCGGCAACTCCCGCGGCTTGCGGCGGCTCTGGCCCGGCACTGTCGGCCTCGAGCTCCGCGGGTACGCGGGCCGGAGTCTCCCCGGTCACATCGATGCCGGATGCGGCCCGGTCGCCCGCTGCCGTCTCGGCGGGCGTTTCTGTGCCGGTGTCGGCGCCGCTTTCGATCCGGGCCGTGAGCGGCACATTCGCCGCCGTTTGGCGCAACCAGTCCAGCGCATCGTCGAATACACCGAAGCGATAACCGGCAGAGGCGAACAGCAGCAACAGTGCGAACAGGCCGTAAAGCCAGTATCTCGACCCGCCGGTTTCGTGCGGCACGAAGCCGTCGCCCGGTGCGATGGTCACGGCGTCGTCCGTGGTCGCATCGAGCGCCTCGATGAATTCCGCCACGGTGCCGTAGCGTGTCACACGCGAATACGAAATCGCTTTTTTCAGCGCGCTCCACTGGCGATCGGACAGTGTCGCGATCGGCTGCGGCGTCATCCCGGCCTCCGCCGCCTCGGCCGCGTTGCGCGGGCCGAATACCCGATACCCGGCGGCCAGCCTGTAGCACAGGCAACCGAGCGAAAACACGTCGTCCGACGGCGCCGGCTCCTCGCCCGTCAGGACCTGCATGCTCGAATAGGCCGGCGTGATGGCCCCGAGCACACCCGGGTCGAAGGCCTGCTGTGCTTCGGAATGCGTCTGGCGCACGCGCGCGATACCGAAGTCGAACAATTTCGCATCGCCGTTCGGAGTCAACATGACGTTGCCCGGTTTGACGTCGGCATGCACGATTCCGCAGCGGTGCGCGTAATCGAGCGCTTTGCCGATCTGCCGCACGATATCGAGCGATCTATCCAGGTCGATTCCGTTGCCGTCCGGCGAATCGAGAATATCGGCCAGCGTGCGCCCCTCGAGCCACTCCATGACGATGAAATAGACTTCCCCTTCACGGTCGAAATCGATGAAGCGGACGATGTTCGGATGCGTCAGGCAGCGCCCCTTGGTGGCCTCCTGCTGCAGCGCCCTGAACGCCGCCGCATTCCTGGCGAGCTGCGGCGAGAGCACCTTGATCGCGACATAGGGATTCTCTGACCCGACCTCGGCGAGCCGCCGATCGAGCGCCTTGTAAACGACGCCCATGTTGCCGCCGGACACTCGCCGCTGCAGCAGAAAGCGATCCCGCAACACCGAACCGACCTGCACCTGGTCGTCTGCGCTTTTCGGCTCGAGGGCGTCGCTCGACAAGACGGTTGTCGCCGAATACCGGGGCTCAATTCCGCGCGTGTCCCCGGACTCCTGCAGCACGGGCGGTTCCGTGAGGACCATTGGCGACGCGGTCCGGCCTGCTTCCGCCGCCGCGGGATCCGGTCGATTCAGGACCGGCGGGCGGTCCGACTCGTAGCTGATGTCACCCGGTGACGTCGGCACGTCTTCGGTCAGGCAACGGTCGACGATGGAACTGATCAGCTGGTAGGTTTTCTTGCGCAAATGACCGGACTCGAGGTGTTTTTCGAGTGCCTGCCGGATATGCTGCTCGGCATCACTGTTTTCCTCGAGCAGGCGGCCGATGTTTTCCTGGATTTTCGCCAGCTTTTTCGCGTCATGGGCCTTGGCCCCGAAGCTGTCGATCAGCACGGCGAGCTTCTGGTCGAGCAGGCGGCGAATATGATTGGATTCAGCGTTCATCAGTTAACATAGCGTACGTCAGCCGGGCATTTTATCCCGTATTCCATGCTCTCACTTGGAACTGGTCGTCAGATTACCTTGCCGGGATTCAGGATATTGCGCGGATCCAGCGCCGCCTTGAGCGAGCGCATCAGGTCGATTTCCACGTCGCTCTTGTAGTGTGCGAGAAACGCTTTCTTGAGTGTGCCGATGCCGTGCTCGGCGCTGATACTGCCGCCCATTTCCGTGGTCAGGTCGTAGACGATCGTGCTCAGGCTCTGCGACAGGCGTCGCTGTTGCGCGTCACCTGACGCTGCCGGCACCCGCGCATTGTAGTGCAGATTGCCATCGCCGACATGCCCGAATACCACGAGGTCGACGTCCGGCGCGAATTCCCGCAGCCGCCTCTCGGCCTCGACGATGAATTCGCTGATCTTGCCGACCGGCACGGAAATATCGTGTTTGGCGCTCGATCCCGCGCGTTTCTCCGCTTCCGATATCGAATGCCGCATGCGCCAGAACGCGGCGCTTTCGGAGTCGTTCTTGGCCACCGCCGCGTCGCTGATCAGTGCGCGCCCGGCCGCGTCGGAAAGCACCTGCACGAAGGCCCCGTCGCCCGGGGGCGCGCTCGCCTCGCAGAGCACATACCACGGATGTTTCGCGGCGAACGGCAGCCCGGTTCCCGGAACGTGCTCGAGCACGAGTTCGAACGCGCGCGCGCCGATCAGCTCGAATGCCTGCACCTGCCCCGCAAGCTGCTCTCGCATTATGTTCAATAGGACGACCGCCGCAGCGGCGTCGTCGAGCGCGATCAGCGCCGTCTCGGTAGCGCCGATCTTCGGGAACAGTCTTAGCGCGGCGGCCGTGACGATGCCGAGTGTGCCCTCACTCCCGATGAAAAGCTGCTTCAGGTCGTAGCCCGCCGTGTCCTTGCGCAGCGTCTTGATGCCGTCCCAGATGCGGCCATCGGCCAATACGACTTCCACTCCGAGCACGAGGTCCCGGGTCGTCCCGTATCGCAAAACGTTGATGCCGCCGGCATTCGTGGACAGATTGCCGCCGATCTGTGAGCTGCCCTCGCCGCCGTGACTCAACGGAAACAGGCGATTCTCGCGAGCAGCGGCGGCACGGACGTCGGCGAGCACACAGCCGGCTTCCACGACCACCGATTCGTCCAGCGAATCGATACTCCGTATCCGGTTCATCCGCGACAGACTCAAGATCACCTGCGTTCCGGAGGCGTCCGGAACGGCCGCGGCACACATGCCCGTGTTGCCGCCCTGCGGGACGACGCCGACGCGCGCTTCGGCGCAGGCGCGCACGACGGCAGCCACCTGTTCGCGGCTGGCAGGCGACACCATGGCCGGCGAGGCGCCACGTACGACGCCGCGCCATTCTGTCAGATGCGGCTCCAGCGCATGCGCATCGGACTCGCAGGCATCGTCGCCCACGATCTGCCGCAGTGTCTCGAGCAGTTGCCGCACCCCGGCTATTCCAGAATCGCCTGGCCGATGAAGCCGTGCCAGTCCATGTTGCTGCCGCAAAACACCAGCATCACGGCCCGGCCCTGCAGCGACTCACGCAACGGCCCGAGCAGCGCCGCGGTAGGGGCCGCACAGGCCGGCTCGACCGCGATCTTCATGCGTTTGAAGAGCACGCCCATGCTTTCTCGCATCGCCAGATCGTCGACCTTCGTGAGTCGATCGACGTTGGCCCGGCACAGGGCGAAGGAATACGGCATGGCGAAAGGCGCCCCGAGGCTGTCGGCAATGGTATCGACCTTGTCGATCGCCACTGGCTCGCCCGCGGCGAAGCTCCTGTGCATGGAATCAGCGCCGGTCGCCTCGACACCGATGACGGTACAGTCCGGGCGCAGCGCCTTGACCGCGTTGGCAAGGCCGCCGATGAGTCCCCCGCCGCCGACGGCAACGACGACCGTGTCGAAGCCGGGGCACTGCTCGCAGATTTCGAGACCCAGGGTCCCCGTTCCGGCCGCGACCGCCGGCCCCTCGAACGGATGCACGAGGTATCTTCCTTCTTCGGTTTCGATCCGCATCGCGAGCTCGAACGCACTGTGCGCATCTTCGGCCATGACGATCCGGGCGCCGTAGGCGCGACAAGCTTCGACACGAACGGGATTCGCCGACGCGATCATGACGACTTTGGCGCTCGTGCCGACCGTGCGCGCCGCAAATGCCGTTGCAATCGCATGGTTACCGGCACTGACGGCGGTCACACCGCGGGCCCGTTGCCCCGCGTCGAGGCCTTGCAGCGTCGCGAGTGCGGCGCGCGCCTTGAAGGTGCCGGTGCGCTGCAGGAATTCGAGCTTGCCGTAGACTGTCGTGCCGTTTTCGAGGATTTCCTCCAGACCTGCGCATCGCACGACCGGCGTGCGTACAATCGTGTCCCCGAGCTCTGCACGAAGACGCCGAATTGCATCCATTTCAGGTGCAATATGTGTCATAAGTACAGATAATACTTGCGATTAACAGCCGATGGGACTACTTTCGCCAAACTCCATGAAACTCGATGACATTTCTCAGTCCGGGATACGTCGGCTGGCCGACTATTCGCCGTATCTGGACCAGCTTGCGGGTCTCGCGCAGGAGATGGGACTGCGACAGCGCAGCAATCTCGTGCAGCTCGAGCGCAGTCTTCATCAACACTGGTCGCTCGGTCAGAACAATATTCTGAGCTGGGCGCAGCTCGACGAAGGCGTACTCATCCTCGTCGTGCCGCACTACGCGATCGCCGAATACACGGCGACCCGGGCAAATAACATCCCGCCGCGCGTTTCGCCACGATTCATAACGGAACTCATTTCGGGCGACCGGCAGCTCAATTTTTCTCAGATGCAAAAAGTCGCCCGGCTGCTCGACGTCGAGCCCAAGTACGTCGAATTGCGTGAACCGCTAAGCGGCCATCCCGTGGAAACGCAAATCATCGAGAAGATGATTCGTCGATACGGCATCAACTACATTGCCAGCCGCGCCGTGACGCTGTTCGACATCGTCGGCTTCAGCCTGCTTACGCCCTTCGAGCAGATGACGCAGCTCAACAGCCTCGCCTATTCGCTGAATTCCGCCCATGCCAAGATGCTGGAACAGGATGTCGGTATCAATTTCGCGCGTTCCTCGAGCGGTGACGGCTTTTACGTCTGGAATCGCGACGACGGACTCGAGGCCAACGTCAATCTGTACCATTTCATGCACATCGTGCTCGCCGACAATGCGATAGCGCGCAGCAAATCCACGTCCAAGGCCGTGCCACGACTACGGGCGTGTTTCCATGTCGGCAGTTGTTACGAGTTCCACCAGGCGGAAGGCCTCAACCCGACGATGCACGATTTCATCGTCGGCGACGTTACGATCGAACTCGCTCGCATGATCGAGGCCGCTCTGCCGGGGCAGATCCTCGTGGGAGACTTCCTCGCCGATCTCGAGGTCGCCGAGGAGATCGATTCCGACGCGAGCCAGGCACACCTGGATGCGGTGACCTTCCTGCAGCGCGCCCAGGGCAATCTCGCCAAACTGAGCGGCCTCGAGTTTTCGGGCGAACGCGTAACCGCGATCAAGTGCTACCTGACCGGCGAAAACATGGGCAGCGGCCAGTTCAATATTCGCCGGCTGCACATCAAGGACAAGCATGGCCTGTCGCGCGTTGCCTACAACGCGAAGGTCAACATCTATCGGGAGACGGCGCAGCCGATCCTGCTCGGCATCGAGGATCGTAAGTTACCTGCCGCGAATTTGCCGGCCTGAAGGTGGGATTCAAGCGCTCTGCTCGGTGCCCGGCGCGATCAAAGACGCTCTACGATCCAGAAGAGGCCGACGGCTCCGGCAAGCACGGAGCCGACGGGTAGGAGATTGCGGGTGAGTATGCGTTGCGGTTCCAACACGCGGAACAGCAGAAGCGCGACCGTAATCACCGCCACCTGGCCGATTTCGACCCCGACGTTGAAGGCCAGCAGATCAGTCCACCGCAGGCTGCTGCCGGCCGCAAGCTCGCTGAAAGCGCCTGCGAAGCCGAACCCGTGAATCAGTCCGAATGCGTAGGCAACCGGCCATGCCAGCTTCTCGATCCTGCCGACTACGTTCATCACTGCCACCAGAACCACGCTGGCAGCGATGAACAACTCGATCGGTGCCGATGGCAGGGAAATATTGCCGAGCGCCGAAAGAGTCAGCGTAATGGAATGAGACACCGTGAACGCGGTCACGATTCCTGCGACGGAAAGAATCCTGCGCCGCAGCGTGCCTCTGCCCGCCACGGGCAGCACCAGTAACAGGAGGAATACGAGGTGATCGGCGCCTTGCAGAATGTGGCGAAATCCTTCATCGACAAAAGAGACGAATTCCGCGACCGTATCTGTCCGAGATGCTGAGACGACGGCCTCCCCGTCGCGCAGCACCTGCAGGCGCCCTTGTCCGCCGTCCACGGTGCGGAGCACACTGCGATAATTCGCAAGCTCGTCGAACAGGCTTGAGCGAATCCTGAATGCTTCGACCTTTTGGGCACACGACAGGCCGTAGTCCACGACGAGGCGCGGTTGAGACGATTCGCGAACGCCGAGCCGGCGATCGTCGGCACGCAGACGGCACTCATCGACGAGAACCCGGTTGGCGATGTAATCGCCGATCGCGGCTTCGTGGCGCCGCAAGTCGCCGGCCGTGATCGCGTCACCGCCCGACGGCCGTAAGCCCATCACGTAATCCAGGTCGACGAGATCGACGTCGACCTGCAGGCGACGCTGGTCCGCATCGAGCGTCAGCTCGACGGTACCCGACTCGTGCGCCATAACGTCCGACGGCAGCGCCGGTAACAGCAGTGCCGCAAGCGTCAGTCCACCGAATACCAGGTGGCGAATCATGACACGTCTCCCGTCATCGCCTGTGCCAGCCAATCATCGAGCATGTCGAGTGTCCGTTGGTCGCGTGCTGCGGTCGCCGCCTCGCGCAGCAGCGCGGTATCTTCGCCTGCCTTCTGGACCTGCCAGTTGGCAAGCGCGTTGTCGAGCGCCGCGCGGGCGTCGTTCCGAATCTTCAGATCCCAGATCGCGCGATCCCTCAGGGTCAGTTCATCCCCGGTCATCGCGGCCACTTCGAACGACGCTTCGACCCTGTCGACGAGGGCGCTTCGCGGAGGCTCGCCCAGGGCCTGTTCGGCGAGCGCGAGCCGCACAAGGGCGGAGATGTTGTCGGTGTCCGAGCCGAGAAGCTGGGCAACGTCGCCCGGGCGGGCGGCCTCGATCAGCAGATCCGCCGCAGCCAGTCTCAGCGCAAGGGTCGACGGCCGTATCGACATTGCCGTCTCGAGATACGAGAGCGCCTGTTCCGTACGGCCCGTTTCCGCTGCCGCATCGGCTGCGATCGCCAACGCCCACGGCTGCGACGCCTCGGGCAGCTGAGCGATCGATTCAGCGAGCCTCAGGCTGGCCTCATACGCCTGCGCCGTCCGGCCCGCGGCCTGCAGGATCTGGATCCCGCACCATTGGGCCATCAACGGTGCCCCGGACAGTGCCACGTTCAGGCACGCGCCCCTGGCTTCGGTTATTCGCCCCGCGCGCTGCAGGGAGTCCGACAGGAGCAGCCATGCCTCGGCGTGGTCGCGTGCGCCGTCGAGAGCCTGGGCGAGCAGGTCCGCCGCCGCATTGAATTCGTGTTCGGTCTGGAGTATCCGCGCTTTGAGCATCCGGTGCGAGAACGGCGCGCTGCTCTCGAGGCCAGCAGCCTCGAGCGTCGATTTCGCATACCGCAGATAGCGCGAATCGCCCGTGAGGGACAATGTGCGCAGATGCCCGCGGACGATTTCTTCCGCCTCGTCGGCGATCAGTGCACGATGGCCGGCAATCGGGGCGGTGGTCAGATTTTTTGCAAGTACCTGTTCGTCCACCAGGTCATAAGTCACGGCCGCCGTCGATTTGCCTCGGTCGTTCCATGCCGTGACAAGGACGCCCAGCGTCGCGACAACGCAGAACGCCATGCCCGCCGAAATTCGGCGGGCACGGCGATCGTTTCGCAGTGCGTCGTTCATTGCAGCAGTGAGTCGAACGCGTTCGGATTCTCATCGTCCGAGAACGCGAAATCCTCATCGTCGACTTCGACCGGATCGCTCGTATCCGATGTTGCCGCGAACTGGTCGACCACGAACGTCGTGAAGTCCGTGGGCGGTGGCGGCGCCGGCGGTGGCGTTACCACCACCGGGTCGCTGCCCGAGCTGCCACAGCCCGCGAGGACGAGCGTCAGCACCATTGCCGGGATTTGCCGGTTGCGGATTCTCATTGCATGCCTCCCATCGACCCGTTCGGCGAACCGGGGAGCGGCGCCGTGAGGTAAGGAAACGTCGTATCGAAGAAGCTCGAGTCGACAAATGCGCCATCCGTAAACGGCAGCTGGCCAGCGGGTGCATCCGCCGGGTCGAGCAGCACGCCCATGACGACGCGGAGCGCGATGTCGACGACGTCGTCACCGGGGCGCCTGCCGTTCGGAAAGCCTGCAACGTCCCCGGCGATTACGCCCAGAGGGTCCTGCATACCGGCCGCGACCGGCGGCGTAGCCGTGTTCAGCCGCAGCATCTCGGAGCCAACGACATTAGCGGGCTGATTCAGACCGTCGACGCCTGTCAGGAAGGCCGCGACGAGATCCGCGCGCGGAAAGGCAGTCGGTGCTACCGCGGCAGGAAACAGGATCTCGATCAGTGCCGGCAGCGTCGGGTTGGTGACATACAGCGCAAACTGCTCGTCGTTCACCGGCTCGGAGTGATTGAAACGATCCTTGTCCGGCAGCCCGATCACGACTTCGTTGACGAGCGGCGAACCGAGTCGCGAGACCTGGGTAAATGCGCCGCCGTGAATCGCGCCGGGCCTGGCAACCGGGTTGGGATTGAGAACGCGCGCCTGGCGCAGGCTCGCAGTCGTCCATGCGCCGATGACGTCGTCCGTGCCGTCGGTCAGGCAGGTCGCGGGGACCTCGAGCGCGAGTGTCGTCACGTTCTTGTCGTCGAGGGTG
>JBFISV010000059.1:0-11126 GCA_041608415.1 Woeseiaceae bacterium | reverse complement strand
TCGTCTGCCCCGGGAGCCCGTACATGAGGTCCACGTTCAGGTTGTCGAAGCCCGCATCCTGCGCCCGCTTGCACGCGCGGCGGACATCGTCTGCGCTGTGAATGCGCCCGAGTGCCCGGAGTTGCCGGGGGTCGAACGACTGGGCGCCGATCGACAGCCGATTTACGCCGGCCAGCCGATAACCCGCCGGGTCGCCGCATTCCACGGTGCCCGGATTCGCTTCCATCGTGATTTCGACGTCCGGCGCCAGGCTGAAGCGTTGCGACACGGTATCCAGCAGTCGCCGTATCTCGGCGGGCGGAAACAGGCTCGGCGTGCCGCCGCCGAGAAAGACGCTGACGAGTTCCCGCCCGACGGCGCGTTTCGCCTCGTGCTCGAGGTCCGCACACAGCGCTGCGAGGTAACGTTCGCGCGGCGGCGCGGCACCCGCCGTGTGCGAATTGAAATCGCAATACGGACATTTCGATACGCACCACGGCAGGTGCACGTAAAGCGACAGCGGCGGCGACGGCATCGCTACGAATACCGTTCGCGAAGCAGCGACGTGAGTTTGCGAAACGCCCGGCCGCGATGGCTGCGCGCGTTTTTCTCGTCCGCTGTGAGTTCGGCCGAGGAGCGGCCGCTGGCCGCGTCGAGAAACACGGGATCGTAGCCGAAACCTCCGCTGCCGCGCCGCCGATACGAAATCTCGCCGCGCCAGGTGCCCGTCGCAACGATCGGCGCCGGTGCCGACGGGTCGATGAAACACGCGGCGCAGTGAAACGCCGCATCGCGATGTTCGATACCGTGGAGTTCGGCGAGCAGCTTGTCGATGTTTTCATCGTCACTCGCGGACGGTCCCGCGTAGCGCGCCGAACGCACGCCGGGCCGCCCGCCCAGGGCTTCGACCGCGAGACCGGAATCGTCGGCGATTGCGGCGAGGCCGGTCGCCTCCATCGCGTGACGAGCCTTGATGATCGCGTTTTCCTCGAAGCTCTGGCCCGTTTCGTCCGCCTCGCTCACCCCGAATTCCGACTGCGCGACGATCTCCGTGCCGAGACCCTCGAGCAGCTCTGCCAGTTCACGCAGCTTGCCCGGGTTGCCGCTGGCGAGGACGATTTTTTTCGGCAGTCCCATTTTCCGCATTTCCGACCGTCAAGGTTCGCGCTCGACGTCCCTACCCGGCCTCGACGAGCACCTGGTTCTGCAGAGCCACGATGTGTTCGATACCGGTGCGTGCAAGGCCGAGCATCGCGGTGAACTCGTCCTCGCTGAAGGCATGGCCCTCGGCCGTGCCCTGCACTTCGATGAACCGGCCGGCTTCGTTCATCACGATGTTCATGTCGGTTTCGGCCTCGGAATCCTCTGCGTAATCGAGATCGAGCACCGGCTCACCGCGGAATATTCCGACCGAAACGCCGGCGACATGGCCATGGACCGGGCTCGCCCGCAGCAAGCCCTTGTTGGTCATGCGATCGAGTGCGAGCGCCAGCGCTACGTAAGCGCCGCTGATCGCGGCGGTGCGCGTGCCGCCGTCGGCCTGCAGGACATCGCAATCGAGCGTCACCGTGCGCTCGCCGAGCGCGGCGAGGTCCGTGACGGCGCGCAGCGAGCGGCCGATTAAACGTGCAATTTCGAGCGTGCGCCCACTTTGCTTGCCGCGCACCGCCTCGCGTGCCGAGCGCGTGTGCGTCGCGCGCGGCAGCATGCCGTATTCGCCGGTTACCCAACCGCTGCCCCGGCCGCGCATCCACGGCGGTACACGATCCTCGACCGTCGCCGTGCACAGAACGCGAGTGTCGCCGAATTCGGCGAGCACGCTGCCTTCCGCGTGACGCGTGAAATCCTTGAGAAACTGCACGCGGCGGATCTCGCCGGCGGCTCGACCGCTTGGTCGCATCGATATCTCCTGCGAAACCTGGTTAGTGGGGTGCCGTCATTTACGGACCGTACCACCTGAGCGCGGTGCCGGTCGTATTGTCACTGTAGGGCGAGTTGGCGTGCAACGCCTTGATGCTGAGCGCTTTGAGGTTCTCCGCCAGGTTGTTCTTCCCGGGCTTGCCGATCGCGGCCATGTCTTCGTCGCTGAGTCCCGACCAGAGTCCGTCCGAACAGGCAAGCAGCACATCGCCGCGCTCGAGCGGCAGTTTCGCGGTGATGCTCATGTCGGGAACCGGCGCGTCGCCGCCGAGACAACATTCGACGAAATTGCGCATCGGGTGATCGAGCGCTTCCTCCTCGGTGATCGCGCCTTCCTGGATCAGGATCTCCACGTGACTGTGGTCGCGAGATCGCGTCAGGACGCGCCCGTCGCGCACCTGGTAGATGCGACTGTCGCCGATGTGGGCCCAGTACGATCCGCCTTCCTGGATCAGGCAAATCGCGCAGGTCGCTCGCGGCCTGAAATCGACGGCCACGTCTTCTCCGAGATTGACCACCTCGTCGTGCGCGAGCGCGAGCGTCGTGTAGAGAAATCCCTGCGGATCGAGGACCGGCAGCTTCGACGACGTGAACGTGTCCTGCACGACGGTCAGTGCGGTCTCGGCCGCCCGGGCGCCGTCCGAATGACCGCCCATGCCGTCGAATACGAGCAGCATCGCCGCTTCGTCCGCGACGGCGACCGCGGCGCGATCCTGGTTGTCCTGACGGTCTCCGAGCGCGGAAACTTTGGCATACTCGACGTGCATGGTGTTTCGTTCCTGGTCGGGTCTCTTTAATATGCCGCACATCCGTGCTGAAAAGCCTCGCCGTCCCGGCACAATCGGAGATCAATGCAAATGCTACATAGTATGACAGGCTTTGCGCGCGAGTCAGGCGAATCTTCCCTCGGCACGCTGACGTGGGAGCTGCGGTCGGTCAATCATCGTTATCTCGACGTGCAGTTCAAGCTGCCGGACGAACTGCGTGCGCAAGAGCATGCATTCAGGCGGCAAGTCGCCGCGTGCCTCAGACGCGGTAAAGTCGAGTGCGCATTTCGTTTTCGCCGCGCCTTCGATGAGCACAGCGAAATGCGGCTCGACAAGCAAATGGTGGCCTTGCTCGCCGCCCGGATCGAGCAGCTCGCGATCGCGTTGCCGGATTCGGGCAGCGTCGATCCCATGGATATACTGCGCTGGCCAGGCGTCGTGCAGCAGCCCGAGATCGACACCGAGCCGCTGTTCGCCGAAAGCCAGGCGCTGCTCGATGTCGCACTGGACGCCATCCGCAAGATGCGCGCGAGCGAGGGTGAACGCATCGGCGCGATGCTCGAATCGCGTTGCGCCGATATCGAAACCATCGCGGGCGACGTCCGTGCTCGCATGCCCGAGGTGCTCGCCGCCGCGCGCGCGAAGCAACGGGAACGAATCGACAAGCTCGACGTCGCTGCAGATCCCGCGCGACTCGAGGTCGAGCTGGCGCTGGTCGCCCAAAAAATGGACATCGACGAAGAACTGGATCGTCTCGGGAGTCACCTGCACGAGATACGGTCGTGCCTGGCCAGTGACGAAGCGGTGGGCCGTCGGCTCGATTTCCTGATGCAGGAACTCAACCGCGAGGCCAACACGCTCGCTTCGAAGTCGGCGGATACGCAGACCACCAGTTCGGCTGTCGATCTGAAAGTCCTGATCGAACAAATGCGTGAACAGGTTCAAAACATCGAATGAGCGTCAACGGGACCTGCTCGGGGCCGGCGGACGATCGGTCCATGAAGAACGAATCGGGACGACCCGATACGAGTCGACGAGATATGAAGCGAGCCGCACGCAATAACCACGCACGCCTGTTCGTCATCGCCGCGCCGTCGGGCGCCGGCAAGACCACGCTCGTCAAGGCACTCGTGACCCGCAATCCCGAGCTCAGGTTCTCCATTTCGTATACAACCCGCCGCAAGCGCCGCAACGAAGCCCACGGCGTCGACTACCTGTTCGTCGACGACGAGGAATTCGAGGCGCTTCGCGAGCGCGGCGAGTTGCTCGAATCGGCCGAAGTGTTCGACAACCGCTACGGCACGAGCCGGGCGCAGGTCGACAAGCACCTCGAGGACGGACACAGCGTGATCCTCGAAATCGACTGGCAGGGTGCGCGGCAGGTGCGCGAGTCGATGCCGCAGGCGGTTTCCATATTCATCCTGCCGCCATCGCTCGATGAACTCGAACGGCGGCTGCGGACACGGCGCACCGATTCCGCCGCCGTTATCGAGCGCCGGCTGCGGGACGCGAAAAGCGACATGGATCACTGGGCCGAATTCGATCATGTCATCATCAACGACGACCTCGAACGGGCGGTCGCCGACCTCGAAGCGGTACTCGCGGGAGAGGGTGAGACGTCGTCGACCGGCAATGCCGCGCTGCGCCGGGCTGTCGCGGACATCGTCGCCTGAGCGGCGTTAATAACTTTTCGTTATAAGGCCTCGCAATCGGCGCGCGGCCGCGGCAGTCTTCGTGCCGTGCTTACGCGGCGCCACGCGCCGCCGACTCTCAGAGGACTGATGGCTCATGGCAAGAATTACGGTCGAGGACTGCCTCGATAACATCGACAATATTTTCGAGATGGTGCTCGTCGCGGCGAAACGCGCGCGCCGCATCGCGCACGGCGCCGATCCGATGGTCGAACTCGAAAACGACAAGCCGACGGTCATCGCGCTGCGGGAGATCGCCGAGGGTCACGTGACCCCCGCCATTCTCGACGAGATCGAGCAGCCGCCCACCGACGAGCTCATGCAGCCCGAGATCAGCGACGACATTCTGCCCGTCCGCGGCATTTCGATAGGCGACTGACACCCCCCCCCGGCGCAGCCAAACGCGACCCGATTTGACATATTCGGGCGAGCATAGCGGCTGGCCCGGATATTCCGCCTGGCGCCGCGTGAGATCGGTCAAGGCATTGTTCGGCTGGGGGATTTTCCGACTGAGCGGAATAGCAGGGACTATTGCCGAAGGCGGAAAAGCCGTCAGCCGGACAATGCATCAGCGAGAGCGCGTCACACTCGTGAAATATCCGGGCTAAAGTTATGTTTCTGCGGGTATTATCGGGGAATGGACTACGCGGCGACACTGCTGTCGAAATTGCCCGGGGCTTCCCGCCGCGATCACGGCCTGTCACGCCTCGTCAGGACGTTGGAAAGCTACCTGCCGCAGGAGCAGATCGACATGATCGGCCGCGCCTACGAGTTTGGCGCGGCCGCGCACGAGGGTCAGACCCGCAAGACCGGCGAGCCGTACATCACGCATCCCGTGGCCGTCGCCCAGGAACTCGCCGACATGCGCCTCGACGCGCAGGCGATCGCCGCCGCCATTCTGCATGACGTCGTCGAAGACACCGAAGCCTCGCTCGAAGACATCGAGGAAAAATTCGGCGCGGATATCGCGGCGCTCGTCGACGGCGTAAGCAAGCTCGACCAGATCCAGTTTCGCAGCCGCGCCGAGGCGCAGGCGGAAAGTTTTCGCAAGATGATGCTCGCGATGATCGAGGACCTGCGCGTCATCCTCGTGAAACTCGCCGACCGCATGCACAACATGAAGACCCTGTCGGCCATGCCGGCCGAGAAACGCCGCCGCATCGCTCGCGAAACGATCGATATCTACGCACCGATCGCGAACCGGCTCGGCATCAATCGCTTCAAGGTCGAACTCGAGGAACTCGGCTTCAAATACCTGTATCCGATGCGCTATCGCGTCCTCGAAAAGGCGCTCAAGCGCAGCAAGGGCGACCAGCGCCAGATCGTGAAGCGGATATCTGAAGAGTTCAGCGGCGCGCTCGCGAAGGAAGGCATCGAGGCGGAGGTCGTCGGCCGTGAAAAACATCTCTACAGCGTCTACAAGAAAATGTCGGAGAAGAACCGGCCTTTGAACGAGGTCGTGGACGTCTACGGTTTTCGGGTCGTGGTCGACGACGTGAGCACCTGCTACCAGGCGCTCGGTATCGTGCACGGCCTCTACAAACCCATGCCGGGGCGATTCAAGGATTACGTGGCGATTCCGCGCATCAACGGTTACCAGTCGCTGCACACCACGCTGTTCGGGCCGAAGGGCCTGCCTATCGAAGTACAGATACGCACGCGCCTCATGGACCGCGTCGCAGAATCAGGCGTCGCCTCGCACTGGCAGTACAAGGCTGACGACAAAGCCGACGCGTCGCCGCAACGGCGCGCGCGCGAGTGGCTCTCCAAGCTCGCGGAGTTGCAGCAGTCCGGTTCGTCCGAAGAGTTTCTCGAGAGCGTCAAGGTCGACCTGTTCCCCGACAAGATCTACGTGTTCACGCCCAACGGCGACATCATGCCGCTGCCGAAGGGTTCGACGACCGTGGATTTCGCGTATGCCGTGCACACCGACATCGGCAATCGCACTGTCGCCGCCAAGGTCGATCGCGGCCTCGTGCCGCTGCGCACGCCGCTCGCGAACGGCCAGACCGTCGAGATCATCACGAGAAAGGGTGCGAATCCGAACCCGAACTGGCTGACCTTCGTGCGTACCGCCAAGGCGCGCACCGCGATTCGCCATTACATGAAGACGCTGCGCAAGAACGAATCGGTCGACCTGGGCAAGCGCCTGCTCGACCGGTCGCTCAAGGACCTCGGCTCGTCCCTGCGCAAGATCGGCAAGACGCGCATGGGCGCGGCGCTCGAGGAGCTGCGCCTCGACAATCAGGACGAACTGTTCGAACAGATCGGGCTCGGCGAGCGACTCGCGCCTCTTACGGCGCGATTCCTGCTCGGCGTCAGCGACGACGGACCGGAGGAAAAAGAACGTGCGAGCCTCGTCATCGCGGGGACGGAAGGCATGGTCGTCAGCTATGCCAAGTGCTGCTATCCGATCCCGGGCGACGCCGTGATGGGATACCTGAGCTCGGGCCGCGGCGTAGTGATTCACAGAAACGGCTGCCGCAACCTGAGCACGTTTCGCAAGCGGCCAGAGAAATGGATTGCGGTGAGCTGGGAGAAGGATATCGATCGCGACTTTTCCAGCCAGATCCAGACCGAAACTCACAACAGGCCGGGCGTGCTCGCGGAAGTCGCGGCGACGATCGCCGATTGCGGCTCGAACATCGAGCAGGTCGAGGTTCTCGGCCGGCATGACGATTGCTCGACATTGTCGTTCCTGCTGCTCGTGCGCAGCCGCAAGCACCTGGCCGAGATCATACGCAATGTGCGCAAGATGCCGAACGTCATACGCGTATCGAGAGATTGCGCCTGAGAACACGAGTTGCCAACGCGGGGAGCGAGAATGGGAAAAAAAGCGATTTCGTCGAACGATGCACCGGCTGCGATCGGTACCTATTCACAGGCCGTCCAGGTCGACAAGCTCGTTTTCCTCTCCGGGCAGATTCCGCTCGATCCGGCGACGATGGAGGTTGTCCGCGGCGACTTCGAGGCACGCGCGCGCCAGGTCTTCGACAACCTGGCGGCCGTCGCCGACGCCGCGGGTGGCAGCCTGCAGAACATCGTCAAACTGACGATATTCCTCACCGACCTCGAGAATTTCGCGGCCGTCAACGGCGTCATGGAGGACTACTTCGGGAAGCCGTATCCGGCGCGCGCCGCGGTCGGCGTCGCCGCGCTGCCGAAGGGCGTCGACATCGAGGCCGATGCGATTCTCGCGCTTTAGCCCGGATAGTCCACGAGTCGGCGAATAAGGTGGGCGTCACACTCGTGAAGTACCCGGGCTATCGCTGCACGTTCTGACAGGCTGGTCATGCACCGGTTTACCTCGCCAGGGCTGGCTGCACCGCGCATTAGCCTCGCATCGCGGGGGCTCGCGTCCCGTCGCGCATTTACGAAAGCCTGACGCCAGGACATCGCAGACGTGTCTCCCAAGCTCACGCCCGATCCCGATTCCCTGACGCAACTTGCGGGTGTCGGCCCCGCGCTCGCCGGCAAGCTCGCGCGCCTGGGCGTATATGCCGTCGAAGACCTGTTGTTCCTGCTGCCGCTGCGCTACGAGGATCGCACGCAACTCGTCAGGCTCGGCGCGCTGACCGTGGGCGCACGCTGCCTCGTAACGGGCGAAGTCCTGCTGTCGGAGACCGTGTATCGCGGGCGCCGCAGCCTGCTCGTGCGCATTGGTGACGGCAGCGGACAACTGACACTGCGTTTTTTCCATTTTTCGCGCAGCCAGCAGGCGCAGTTCGGTAAAGGCGTCCACGTCAGCTGCTTCGGCGAGGTGCGCAAGGGGCCGCAGGGCTTCGAGATGATTCATCCCGAATACCGGGTATTGCGAAGCCGGCAGAACCCGGCAATCAACGACTCGCTGACGCCCATCTATCCCGCCACCGAGGGCGTGCAGCAGGGAAGGCTCAGGAACCTGACGGACCAGGCGCTTGCCCGCATGCAGCGTGCCCCGCCGGTCGAGCTGCTGCCGCGAGAGATTCTCGACAAACTCGACCTGCCGCCGCTCGCCGACGCGATCGTCTACATCCACCGGCCGCCCCCGGATGCCGACGTCGGACTCATGCTGGCAGGCAAACATCCCTGCCAGCGGCGGCTCGCATTCGAGGAACTGCTCGCTCATTACCTGAGCCTCAAGAACCTGCGCGCACTCGCCGCGACCGAGAGCGCGCCAGCGCTGTCCGGCGGCCGCGCCGCGGTCGAAGCTTTTATCGACTCGCTGCCGTTTCGTCTGACGGCGGCCCAGCGGCGCGTCGTCGACGAAATTCGCGCGGATCTCGAGCGGCCGCACCCGATGATGCGGCTCATCCAGGGTGACGTCGGCTCGGGGAAAACCGTCGTCGCGGCGATCGCCTGCCTTACGGCCGTCGCCTGCGGCGTGCAGGCCGCGATCATGGCGCCGACCGAATTGCTTGCGGAACAACACTGGAAAAGCCTCTCGGAATGGTTCCGGCCGCTCGACGTCGAGCCGGCCTGGCTATCGGGCAGCCAGCGCGCGCTTGCACGGCGCGAATCTCTCGCAGCAATTGCCGACAACTCGGCGAGAGTCGTCGTCGGCACGCATGCGCTGTTCCAGGAAGGCGTCAACTTCCACGAACTCGGTCTCATCGTGATCGACGAGCAGCACCGTTTCGGGGTGCATCAGCGACTGGCCTTGCGCGACAAGGGCGTAGGCCCCCGCGGTCATCCGCATCAGCTCGTCATGACGGCGACCCCGATACCGCGAACGCTCGCCATGGCGGCCTACGCGGATCTCGACACGTCGATCATCGATGAGCTGCCGCCGGGCCGCCAGCCCGTCACGACGATCGCGATACCGGACTCGCGCCGCGAGGAAGTCATCGAGCGCGTGCGCTCGGCCTGTGCGGCCGGCCAGCAGGCTTACTGGGTATGCCCGCTGATCGAGGAATCGGAGACGCTCGACTACCGCGCGGCCGAGGCCAGCTACGCGATGCTCGCCGCGGCGTTGCCGGACATTCGCGTCGGCCTCGTACACGGCCGCATGCGGCCGGCCGAAAAAGAACGCGGCATGCAGGCTTTCAAGGAGGGCCTGGTCCAGCTACTCGTCGCGACAACCGTCGTCGAGGTCGGCGTCGACGTGCCGAACGCGAGCCTGATGATCGTCGAAAACGCCGAACGCATGGGTCTGTCGCAACTGCACCAGCTCCGCGGCCGGGTCGGCCGCGGCTCGATACCGAGTCACTGCGTGCTCGTCTATAAACCGCCGCTCGGTCGGCTCGCGAGGAACCGCCTGGCCGTACTGCGCGAGACCAACGACGGCTTCGTGGTTGCAGAACGCGACCTCGAATTGCGCGGCCCCGGGGAGCTGCTCGGCACGCGGCAGACCGGTTTGCCCGACTACCGCGTTGCCGACCTCGTGCGCGACTCGGAACTCATGCCGCAGGTGCAGCTCGCCGCCGAAAAAATTCGCCGGCAGGCGCCGGAGCGCGCGGCAGCGATCGTCAAACGCTGGCTCGCTGGCGTCGATCGGTACGGAAAAGTGTGACGGCCCATGCGAGCCGACCCCGGGCTGACGTAGAATCCGCGACATGAAGAACGGATTACAGGGTCTCGTCGCACCGGAGCTCATCGCCCAGGTTCGCCACTACGGCATCCTGATGCGCGTCGACAAGCCGATCGGCATCTGGCTGCTGCTATGGCCGACGCTGTGGGCTCTGTGGCTCGCCGGTAACGGGCACCCCGATCAGCGCCTGTTCCTGATATTCGTGTTCGGCGTATTCATCATGCGTTCGGCGGGTTGTGTCCTCAACGACTATGCGGATCGCAACATCGACCCGTACGTAGAGCGCACCCGTTTGCGGCCCATCGCCTCGGGCGCCGTTGCGCCGCTGGAAGCGCTGACCCTGTTCGTCGCGCTCGGCCTCATTGCTATCGGCCTCGTCTCGATGCTGAACCGGCAGGCGCAGCTGCTCGCGATCGTCGGCGCGGCCCTCACGATCGTCTATCCGTTCATCAAGCGTTTCGTGTCGATACCGCAATTCATACTGGGCGCGGCGTTCGGCTGGGCCGTGCCCATGGCATTCGCGGCCCAGACGGGCTCCGTACCGCAATTGGCCTGGATCGTGTTCGGCGCGGCGCTCGTATGGGCCGTGATTTACGACACGTTCTACGCGATGGTCGACCGCGACGATGATCGCTGGATCGGCGTCAAGTCGACCGGGTTGCTGTTCGGCGATGCGGACCTGTTCGTGATCGCCGGGCTGCAGGTCCTCATGCTGTTGGCGCTGGTTTTCGTCGGCCTGCGCGCGGAACTGGGATTCTGGTATTTTCTCGCGGTTCTGATCTCCGCCGGCCTGATGGCGTATCACCAGTGGCTGGCCCGCGACCGCCAGCCGGCGGGGTGCTTTCTCGCGTTCCAGAACAATCACCGTATCGGCCTCGTAATCTTCATCGGCATCGTGTTGCACTACAGTTTCAATCCGTCCTAGCCCGGACGGCGCAGCGATACAGCGCGCGTTGCGTCTCCGCCCGCCTCCGAGGTCTTCATCTCGCTGTCAGACGCCGTTGTTGCGCTCGGGGGTTTGCCTCGCGACCCGTCGGTGCCGCAGCCAGTCATGAGTGCCGTCCGCTGCACTGTTACGGCCGGCGCGAATCACGCCCGCGCGAGCGCCAGGACGCTGACTTTTTTTGCGCCGTGTGCGAGCACGAGTCTTGCGAGCTGTCGGCAGGTTGCGCCGCTCGTGATGACGTCGTCCACGATGGCGACGTGCCTGGCCCGAAGCCCGCCCCTGACGACGAATGCGCCCGCGAGGTTTCGGGGGCG
>JBFISV010000058.1:0-11191 GCA_041608415.1 Woeseiaceae bacterium | reverse complement strand
GCGGCGCGCACTCGATACGCTGTGGCCGCGTTTCGGGATCGACGCCACATCATCACCACTCGATTTCGCGGCCATGTTCGGCCGCGAGGCCCCGCGTATTCTCGAGATCGGCTTCGGCAACGGCGACACGCTCGTCGAACTCGCAGCCGCCTCCCCGGAATGCGATTTCCTCGGCATCGAGGTCCATGAGCCCGGACTCGGCCACTGCCTCATTGCGATCGAGCAGGCGGGAATCGACAACCTGCGGCTGATCTCGGCAGATGCGATGGAGGTCCTCGAACATGGGATACCCGCGAATTCGCTCGCGCGCATCAATCTGTATTTTCCGGACCCGTGGCCGAAAAAACGCCACCACAAGCGCCGCATCGTGCAAGCGCGCTTTCTCGAGCTTTGCCGGGCGGCGTTACGGCGCGGCGGCGAACTGCGAATCGCGACGGACTGGGCCGATTATGCCGAGCACATCGACTCGACGCTTGAGGACTGCGCGGCGTTTGATTGCACCGAGCGCCGCGTCCACGGCGGCGACCGTCCGCTCGACCGTCCGGTGACCAAGTTCGAACGCCGCGGCCGTGCGCGCGGCCACCGCATCTGGGACTGGTGCTTCGTCAGGTCCTGAGCCGACCGGCTGCACCGATCGCTCTGCGAGCCGCGCATTTATGGGGTAGTATGATGACGGCGGGGGCCCGGCAATGGAGTAAAGTCCATGGCAATGCGCTATCCGGCAATTGGGCAATGGTTTCAACACCCGAGCGGTGCGGCATTCGAAGTCGTCGCCATCGACGAGTCGGCCCAGACCATCGAAATCCAGCTATTCGACGGCACGATCGACGAGATCGATCTCGAGGTCTGGTACGACCTGATGCCGATGGAAATCGACCCGCCCGAGGACTGGTCGGGATCGGTGGATATGGACCCCGAGGATTTTCTCGGCAGGACGCGGGACGAACTGCCGCCGGGCTACCAGAATCCGCTGGCGTTTCTCGACAGGCGGTAACGGCGGCGCCCTACGCGCAACGTTCACGGGCTTTTCTCGAGGCAGGTACGACGACGTTTCCGCGGAAACATCGCATCGCAAATGTCATGCTCTGTTCGGGTAGACTACGCCCGTCCTGGGGCAAGCCGCGCGTGCGCGTGGCCAGAACAACAAGCACCCGCCACTAACCAAGGAGAACCCGAATGATCGGATATGTCACGCTCGGCGTCACGGATATGGCGCGCGCCAAAAATTTCTACGCCTCGCTGCTCGCCGACTCGGGCGCCTCCGTACTGTTGGAGATGGATCGCATTGCCTTTATCGGCAAAAGCATGGCCGAACCCATGGTCGCGGTGTGTATTCCCTTCGACGAGCAACCCGCTCATCGCGGCAACGGCAATATGATCGCCTTTCCCGCGGGCTCGAAGGAAAACGTGGAAAAAATGTATGAAAAGGCGATCGAACTCGGTGCTACCGATGAAGGCGAACCGGGGCAGCGCATTCCGGACAAATTCTACGGTGGGTATGTACGCGATCACGACGGCAACAAGCTGGCGTTCTACCATTTCGGCTAGAAATTATGGGGTCAGAGTACATTTTTCGGCCGACCGGGACGCGCCGGGTGCATGCGCTGACTAAGATTTGGTGCGACCTGACTTGTGAAGATACAGACATCGAACCGAAGTACTGGTGATTCCGGTCGGTATCCCGAGTTCGAAAAAGTTTTCAGAAACATACTCCGATCCTTTTATCTATCCCTTTATCTGGGACCGAATTTTTTGTGAGGTCCGGTCGGACCCCTGTTTTTGCTCGGAGAAATGTGCTCTGACCCCTCTATTCAGCAGCCTTCCAGCTGTGCTTCATGATCGCAGCCAAGAATAGCGTTGCGATTATCGTAGCCGCACTCATCGGCATGTTGCCGTCCATTAGGAGTAACACCAGAGAAAATAGAAACGTGATCGCCACGATCGTGGTTCCGATGAATCGCGTCCGCTTGACCATCATCAAGACGCCGCCGATCAATTGAACCACGCCAAAGGCAACGACTGCTGGTTGAGAAAACCCGTACTTGCCGAAGAAACTCACATCCTGTTGCGTCAGAGCAATTTTGGATATGCCAGATGCTACGGCAAGAAAAATCAATAAGACCAGAAGTACCGTAAATACGTATTTCAATCGATCGTTTCCTTTTCGTTGCTGCAAACAGTGTACGCACGTTCAAACTGCACGCCGGAAAATTGAGCGAATCGAAGGCCCGCTTTGTAAATCCCCGAAAGTCTGACTCGAACCCGGCGACCGGCAGCCGCCGGCCGTAAGCGGGTGCTCGAGTATGAGCTAAGCACCCAATATTTCCAGAACGAAGTTCGGCGCCCTGGAGTCGAATAACGAGACTTTCAAACCGCGTGGCTTGTCACTTTCCACGACTTCGACATCCACCGATCTCGTCTCGCGCTTATGGGGTCAGAGTATTTTTTGCGGGCAAAAAAAGGGGCCGGATATGACACCGACTTCGGTGCGACCCCAGTTTCCGCACAGAACAAATGTACTCTGACCCCTTATTACGCGTTATCGATACGATTGAAACACGCTCGCCTGACCGTCGTGACCGACCAGCACTACGTCGTAAGGGTCTTGCACTCCGCCATACGCGGGGCCGTCCATGCCCGGGGAACCGCGCGGCATCCCCGGGACCGACAGGCCGATCGCATCGGGCCGCTCGTCCAGCAGCCGAAGAATCTCCTTCGCCGGCACGTGCCCCTCGATCGCATACCCTTCGACATCCGCGGTGTGGCAGGAGCCGAACCGAACCGGCATGCCGAGCCGTTTTCTCGCTTCGCTGTTACCTTCGTCGAAGCTCGTGACCGGGAAACCGTTGGCCTCAAGATGCGTTATCCAGTCTTTGCAGCAACCGCAGGTCGGGCTCTTCCAGACTTTGATTTGCACGGACTCCGCCGCGGCCCTGCCGAGCAGCGGGAAGCTGAGCACGAACGCACTCGAGGCCATCGATCCGACGAGCCGGCGGCGCAAGTGATTAATGGAGTCTTTTCTGTTCATGATGGATGAGTTTCTACGCTTTCGGATGGCACAAGGATAGCCACCGCGCTCACGTCAATCAATCGAGGCGTGGATCCGAACTCTTATTCTGCGTTACATGCTATCGGGGCCCGTGACGTAGACGACGCCGCCGCGCACCTCGGCCGCGACTTTTCTGAGCGATCGGCCCTTGCAGGGGCCGGCGAAGCACTTGCCGCTTTCGATTTCGTACATCGCACCGTGCGAGGCGCAGATGATCGCATCGCGCTCCCTGGTCAGGAAATCGTCGGGCTTCCAGTTGAGCGGATGACCCACGTGCGCGCACACGTTTTGATAGGCGTACACCGCATCGCCCGAGCGCACGACGAAACCGGTGAACGGCCACTCGCCCGTGCCGATGCTGAACTCGCGGCAGCCCGGATCGTCGAGTTCCGAGAGCGGCCCTACCGCCACCTCGGCATCGCTCATGCCGCCCTCGCGGTAGTCGCGTGCCGCACGACCACGATCGACAGCACGATCGACGGAATCCCGACTGCGGCGGCATACACGAAAAAGCCGACCCATCCCCAGGCCTCCTGGACTTCCCCCGAATAGCCGGCGATGAGCTTGCCGAAAAACACGGACAGCGAACTGAACAGCGCGTACTGAGTGGCCGTAAACGAAACGTTGGTCAGGCTCGAGAGATACGCGATGAAGACCGTGCCCGAAAATCCCTGGGCGAAGTTGTCGAAACTGATGGTAAGGGCGAGCGCCCAGAGGCTCGGTCCGGTATAAGCGAGCCCCGCGAAAAACAGGTTCGTCGTCGCGATGAGCGTTGCCGCCGCGATCAGGGACTTCGACAGGCCGAACTTGATCACGGCCCAGCCGCCCGCGCCGATGCCGAACAGCGCGACCCACAGCCCGTACAGCTTTGCGATGCTCGCAATCTCGGACTTCGTGAAACCAATTTCGAGATAAAACGGATTGGCCAGGATGCCGAGTACGTAGTCGCTGATGCGAAACACCGCGATGAACGCGAGCAGGGTCACCGCGAACGCGCCATAGCGGCGGAAAAAATCCGCGAACGGGGTCACGGCTGATTCCACGAACCAGCTGCCGAACCCGGTGTCGAAAATTTTTCTGCTTCCGGATGCCGCGTCCGGCAGGGGCGGCTCCCGGCAAACGACGGTCGTAACGATACCGATGAGCATGCAGGCAGCCATGCATTGGTACGCCAGCGTCCACGAACCGTAGTCGGCAATGTAGAGTGCGCCGGCGCCGCCGACGATGATCGCAATCCGGTAGCCGTATTGATACGCGGCCGCGAGCGGCGCCTGCATTTCTTCGCCGGCGCATTCGATGCGGTAGGCGTCGAGCGCCAGGTCCTGCGTCGCCGACGAGAACGCAACCGCAATCGCGACGAATGCGAAGGCACCCGTCGCCAGCGCCGGATCGATGCGCGAGAGGACGACGAGGCTCACGCCGATCGACAGCTGCGACAGCAGCAGCCAGGACCGCCTGCGGCCGAACCACGCCGTCAGCAGCGGCAGCGTCAGGCGATCGACGAGCGGCGACCAGAGAAACTTGAACGCGTAGGCGAAACCGATCCAGGCAAACGTGGAGATCGTGCTTTTCTCGAGGCCGGCTTCCGAAAGCCAGGCCGTCAGCGTCGCGTAGACGAGCGGAAACGGCAGCCCGGCCGAGAAGCCGAGGAAAAACAGCACGAGAAGTTTTTCCTGCAGGTAGTAGCGCCAGCCTGGCGGTTTCCCGGTCGCGTCAGTCGCTGTCATGGCGCCAATCGTAGTCCATGATCAGCGGCGCATGGTCCGAAAACCGCTGATCGGTGTAGATTTCCGTGCGCAGGACCTTGTCCGCGAGCCCCTGCGTCACGACATGGTAGTCGATGCGCCAGCCCACGTTGTTGTCCCACGCGCGGCCGCGATTCGACCACCAGGTGTACTTGTCCGGCGGCTGGGGAAGCACACGAAACGCGTCCACGAAACCGAAATTGTCGAAGACCTCGTCCATCCAGGCGCGCTCTTCGGGCAGGAAGCCCGAATTCTTGCGATTCTGCTTCCAGTTCTTGAGATCGACTTCCTTGTGGGCAATGTTCCAGTCGCCGCAGATAACGTACTCGGAGCGCCGGCGCCTGATTTTTTTCAGGTGCCGGGTGAAGCTCTCCATGCAGCGATACTTCGCCTCCTGGCGCTCTTCGCTCGACGAGCCCGACGGCAGGTAGAGCGATACGACGCTGAGGCCGCCGAGCTGCACTTCGAGGTAGCGGCCTTCGTCGTCGAACTCGGGGTCGCCGTAGCCCCGCACGACCTTTCTGGGCTCATGCCGGGTGTAGATCGCGGTGCCGCTGTAGCCTTTCTTGCTCGCATCCTCGTAGAAACACCGGTAGCCCGCGGGCTGAAAGCAGTCGTCGCCCAGCTGGTGGACCTGCGCCTTGGTCTCCTGGATGCAGACGACGTCGGCATCCTGCTCGCCCAGCCAGTCGAAAAAGCCCTTGCGCGCGGCGGCGCGGATACCGTTGGCGTTGAGGCTGATGACGCGAAACACGGTGAGTCTCCTGTAAGCATGCGCGGCTGTCGTGTCATACTTCGGCCCGCAAAACGAAGCCGGCATGATACAAGAGTGACGATCCGGAACCAGACCATGCACGCCTACAAGAAGGAATTTATCGACCTGGCGCTCGAACTCGGCGTCCTGCGCTTCGGCGAGTTCAGGCTGAAGTCGGGCCGCATGAGCCCGTATTTCTTCAATGCGGGGCTCTTCAACACCGGCCACGCGGCCGCCAGGCTCGGCCGCTACTATGCCGCGACCGTCGCGGACGCCGGTATCGAATTCGACATGCTGTTCGGGCCCGCCTACAAAGGCATCCCGCTCGCCGTGCTCACGGCTGCCGCGCTGGCCGAGCATCACGATATCGACGTGCCATTCGCGTACAACCGCAAGGAAGCGAAGGCGCACGGCGAGGGCGGCAGCGTCGTCGGCGCGCCGCTTGCGGGCCGGGTGCTGATCGTCGACGACGTGATCACGGCGGGCACGGCTGTGCGCGAGGCCTGCGAACTTATTGTCAAATCCGGCGCGGAGGTTGCCGGACTCGTGATATCGCTCGACCGGCAGGAGCGCGGCCAGGGCGCGCTGTCGGCCGTCCAGGAACTCCAAAACACGCTTAAAATAGCGGTCGCGAGCATCGTGACGCTCGATGACCTCGTCGCCGCACTCGAGGAGTCGAGCGAATATGCGGACTTCGTTGAACCCGTCCGCGACTATCGGGTCGAATTCGGCGTGGGGTCCTGAAGGCGCTGTGTTCGATTTTATTGATATTCGGCCGATTTGACCGCATTTACAGACTGGGGCGCAGCGTCTAAGCTTGCGTTTCGCGACCTGCGTCGCGCCAAATACTTGCAATTCCGTGGCATATTAGAGAAATGCGAAAAGTCCTGTCCGCAATCGTCAGCTTAGTCTACCTGGCTCTCGCCGTCCCGGTCCTGGCGGCCGACAAGGAAGGCAAGCATTACAGGGTCGTCGGCGAGGACGGCACGATCTACTATGGCGACAGCGTGCCGCCGGAGTATTCCGATTACGAGAAACAGGTCGTCAACGACCATGCCGTAACGATCCGGACGATCGAGGGACGCAAGACCGAGGAAGAGCTCGCCGCCGAGCATGCTGCCGAACAGGCGCGCATGCGCAAGGAACTACAGCTCCGTGCCGACAAGGCACTGCTCGCGACGTACCTGACCGTCGAGGAAATCCAGATGCATCGCGACCGACGCATCGAACTCTTCCAGGCGCAATCGCGCGTCACGGAACTCTACCTGCGCAATCTGCAGCGGCAGCTCGAAAAACTCGAGCGCGAAGCGTCCCGATTCGCGCCCTACTCGGCTTCGGAAGATGCGGAAATGATCGACCCCGAGCTGGTGGCCGACATCAACGCTACCAAGGAAACGATCGCGCGCCACAAGGAAAATCTCAGGAAGTTCCAGAACGAAGAGCAGGTCATCATCGCGCGCTTCGAGGGCGATATCACGCGCTTCAAGTCGCTGAAAGGCATCCAGTAAGGCCGACCCGGCGTCAGGCCGCGCCGGAATGACCGAATCCGCCGGCGCCCCGCTTGCTGGCGTCGAAATCCTCCACGATATTGAATCGCACCTGTTCGACGGGCACGAACACCATCTGCGCGATGCGTTCGCCGGGCTCGATATCGTATGCCTGCGCGGCACGATTCCAGCAGGATATGAACACCTGGCCCTGGTAGTCCGAGTCGATGAGCCCGGTCAGGTTGCCGAGCACGAGCCCGTGTTTGTGGCCGAGCCCCGAGCGCGGCAGCAGCACCGCGGCGAGCCCGGGATCCGCGATATGAATCGCGAGCCCGGTCGGCACGAGCACGGTCTTGCCCGGAGCCACGGTGAGCGTCTCGTCGATGACCGCGCGCATGTCGAGGCCTGCGGAGCCGTCGGTCGCGTAGTGCGGCAGCGGAATCGTGTCCCCGACCCGCGGGTCGAGAATTTTCAGATCGATCGATCGCAAACCCTGTCCTCAGTGTTCGGCGTCACGCTTGATCGGGACGACGGTGTTATTCGCATCGCTGCCGCGAACCGCCACATAGCGCTCGGCGATGAGTTCGATGAGTGACCCGGCAAGCTCGGATTTCGCCGCGACGGGAAAAAAACGCTCGCCGCCCGGCCAGTATACGTTGACGGCATTGTCGTCGCGGTCGAAACCGCTGTCTTCCCCGACCTTGTTCGCAATGATCATGTCGAGGCGTTTGTTCGCAAGTTTCGACAATGCGTAATCCTGCACGTTATTGGTCTCGGCGGCGAAGCCGACGGTGAACGGGCCGTGCTCGAGCTCGGCCACCGATGCAAGAATGTCTTTCGTGCGCACGAGCTCGATGCTCAGGCTCGCGTCGTTCTTCTTGATCTTCTGCGTTTGCGGGGCGGCCGGTCGATAATCGGACACCGCCGCCGCCGCAATGAAAACGTCGACGCCGTCGAGATGCGCGTGCGCAGCTTCGTACATCTCCTCGGCGGTAGCGACGTTGACGACCTCGACGTTTCTCGGGGCGGTGACGCTCACGGGTCCGCTCAGCAGAATGACGCGGGCGCCCCGGGCGGCCGCGGCCCGCGCCATCGCGTAACCCATTTTTCCCGAGCTGCGGTTGCTGATGTAGCGAACCGGGTCGATCGGCTCGCGCGTCGGCCCGGCCGTGACGAGGACCGTTATGCCGCTCAACAGTTCGCGCCGGGCATTGCCGCGCAGCGCGGGCGAGCAAACGATCGCGGCAATCTCGTCGGGCTCCGTCATCCTGCCCGCGCCCGTCTCGCCGCAGGCCTGGGAACCCGAATCGGGCCCGATGATCACGACCCCGCGCTCCTCGAGCGTGTCCCGGTTCGCCTGCACGGCGGGGTTCATCCACATCACGTGATTCATGGCCGGCGCAACGGCGATCGGCGCCTCGGTGGCGAGGCACAGCGTGGTCAGCAAATCGGGCGCCGCGCCGCCCGCGAGCCGCGCCATGATCTCGGCCGTCGCCGGCGCGATGAGCACGACGTCGGCCCAGCGAGCCAGCTCGATATGGCTCATCGAGGCCTCGGCCTCCTTGTCCCAGAGATTGCTGCGTATCGGCCGCCCGGATACCGCTTGCAGCGCGGTCTCGGTGACGAACTCCTCGGCGGAGGCCGTCATGACGATCTGCACCTCGGCGCCGCGCTCGCGCAATCGGCGCACGAGCTCGGGCGTCTTGTACGCAGCAATGCCGCCGCTGATGCCGAGAACGACGTTCATGTTACAAGTGTCCACCGAATCGGGGCATGGCGTCCAGATTATTCGCTTGTGTCGACATCGCGCGAGCGTCGATTCTTGAGGCATCGAACCGAGCGGAGCATTGATGAGCATCGACATCAAATCGACCGGCGGGCCCGACGCCGGGCCGAGCGACGCCGAACTGCTCGCGAAGCTCCTGATCGGCGGCAGCGCGGACTGCTCCGCCGTTGAGCTCGCCCGTCGACTGCTCGAGCGTTTCGGCGGGCTGCGCGCGCTGCTCAACGCCGACGGCGAGGCCATCAGCGCGTTGCGCGGCATCGGCGCGGCCCGTGCGGCGTTACTCAGATCACTGCCGGAACTCGCTCGCCGTTACTTCGCCGAATCGCTCGCCGTCGGCGAGACGATCCGGAGCCCGGCCGACACCGAGGCCTTCCTGCTCGCAAAAATGCGACACCTCGGCCACGAGCTGTTCTGCTGCCTGTATCTCGACAATCGCCATCGCGTTCTGTCGTTCGATGAGATGTTCCGCGGCACGATCGACGGCACGAGCGTGTACCCGCGCGAAGTTGTCAAGGAGGCGCTCCGGATCAACGCGGCGGCCGTGATTCTCGCCCACAACCATCCGAGCGGCGTGGCGGAACCGAGCCAGGCCGACGAGCGCATCACGCGGCGCCTGAAAGCCGCACTCGAACTCGTCGACATTCGCCTGCTCGACCATCTCATCGTCGGCGGCGGACAGACGACGTCGCTCGCCGCGCGCGGTCTCATGTGAGGTTGCCGGCGCTCCGCGGCGCTCTTGTATTGGCCTCCCCGGACTGGTATAAAGTTCCGCTCTTTGCCCGCTGCTCGTGGGCAAAATCAGTAAAATCAGAGACTTGAAGAGCATGAGCAAAGTTTGCCAGGTGACTGGGAAGCGGCCGCAGAGCGGCAACAACGTTTCCCACGCCAACAACCGCACCCGCCGCCGTTTTCTGCCGAACCTGCAGCAGAAGCGCTTCTGGCTGGAATCCGAGAAACGCTGGGTCCGCCTGCGCGTGTCGCACAAGGGCATGCGCATCATCGACAAGCACGGCATCGACAAGGTCGTGGCGGATCTGCGCGCCCAGGGCCAGCGCGTCTAGCCCGCAGGAGACAAGCATGGCAAAAACGAACCGCGAAAAAATACGCCTCGTATCGAGTGCCGGCACGGGTCACTACTACACGACCACGAAGAACAAGCGCCTGCATCCGGAAAAACTCGAGACCAAGAAATACGATCCGACGATCCGCAAGCACGTGACGTACAAGGAAGCCAAGATCAAGTAAGGTCCCGGCAGCGGCGAGCCAGTCTTCACCGAGAGTTCACGAGAAGCCCGCATCGATGCGGGCTTTTTTGTGGGCGAATTCACTCATCCTGTAAGCACCAATTGCGCAATAATCAAGGCATGCCCGAGTTACCCGAAGTCGAAACCAGCCGCCGGGGCATCGCGCCGTTTCTCGAGGGCGAGTCGATCACGGGCGTCGTCGTGCGGGACCGCCGCCTGCGCTGGCCCGTCAGCCGCGACGTCGACCGGCGGCTACCCGGCGCCACCGTGACGTCCGTCGGCCGGCGCGCGAAATACCTGCTCATCAACACGACCAACGGCACCGCCATCCTGCATCTCGGCATGTCCGGCCACGTCTGCATCGTCGATAGCGACACGCCCGCCGGGGTTCACGACCACGTCGACATCGAATTGTCGTCGGGCAAAGCGCTGCGCCTGACGGACCCGCGACGATTCGGCTCGCTGCACTGGAGCGGCGCGCCGCACGAACACACGCTGCTCCGCTCGCTCGGGCCCGAGCCGCTGGGCGACGAGTTCTCGGGCGACTACCTGTGGCGGCGCTCGCGAGGCCGGCGCGTCGCCGTCAAGCAGTTCATCATGAATGCGCACATCGTCGTCGGCGTCGGCAACATCTACGCGAGCGAGGCGCTGTTCCTCGCCGGCATCCACCCGGCGCGCGCGGCAGGCCGAATCGCGCGACGCCGCTACGACAAGCTCGCGGACAGCATCGGCGAGGTCCTCGAACGCGCGATTCGCGCCGGCGGCACGACGCTGCGGGACTTCTACGGCGGCAACGGCGAAGCCGGCTATTTCCAGCAGCAACTCGAAGTCTACGGCCGCGAGGACGAAGCCTGCCGAGTCTGCGCCACGCCGATCACCGCGATCGTGCAAGGCCAGCGCTCGACCTACTACTGCAAACGCTGCCAGCGCTAGCCGCCACGACCGACAGACGACGCCAAGACAAGGGCGGCGCCATGGCCGTGATTAACGGTCTTTCAGTGCGAGACATGCGCCCGCAACGGAACACCGCGCCATACTCTCCGCCAAGACCGGGCGGCGACCACCAAAACCGGAGCGGTGCCAAAACGGTGACGATGCAGGCATCGGCCGTGCGGCCGTTCGACTC
>JBFISV010000057.1:0-11228 GCA_041608415.1 Woeseiaceae bacterium | reverse complement strand
AGCATTTCGCCGAGGTACGGCACCGAGCCGTTGTGCAGGTAAGGGGCTCGCGCCCAGATGCCGTCGAGACGCGGGCTCAGGTAGGCGGTGGTGGAGCGGAAATTATCGAAATCCCAGTCGTATTTCTCGCCGTATTCGTTGTACGCATCGGCCGCTTCTTTGGTCCACATGTCCGCACGATGACGGTCCGGCGGCGCGCCCGCCCAATCGTCGCCATCGACCTTCCGGACGTTGCCCGTATTCGCGCCGCCCGGTCCATGACATTGCGCGCAATTGGCCGCGAATACCGGCTCGCCGCTACGGGCCAGCGCCGCATCCACAGAACCCGGGAAAAAATCCTCGAGTTTCGGCGGCTCGAGGTCCATCGCCCACTCTTGCAGCGCGTCGATGCGCTCCATCGGCAGGGATTTCGGCGTGGCGCCGTCGCCGAGCGCCGAACTGATGAAAATCTCCGTCAGATCGGTGTTGAGGCCGTCCCAGTGAAACGCCATGCCGCCTTGCACCTTCGGGCGCAGGTTCCAGATCGGCATCATGTCCGCGTTGCCGATGGTGTCTCCGGGATCGACGTCGAGCAGCGCCACCTTGACCGGATTGAAGGGGTCGATGCGTCCCCGCCCCCAAACCGGGCGAATGTCGGTCCAGACAAAGGCCTCTTGCTGCTCGAGCAGGGCCTTGCGGGTGGCCGGTATCAGCAGGTATCGATACAACAGCCGGTCGATCAACGGCATGTCATAGATTGCGCCGATCGCGCCCAGGATATTGTCCGCGTTGAAGCGCGGATCGCTGGCGCATTGAAACAGGAAACGCTGGTAGCCGAGGGCGTCGACCGACGTGGCCGGGGCGCCGGGCAACGCCGTGGGTACACCCGTGGGCGTACGCCGCACCGACCCGGAATGGCACAATGCACAGTTGATGCCGACGCGCTCGAAGCCGATGGTCTTTTTCGAGAACCCGATCGGCATTGGCCGTCCCTGCTCCCAGGTGAAGCCCAGGGAGGCCCAGCCGCCGGGCCGCGGCAAGTATTCGGGGAACACTTTCGGCAGGACCATCCAGATCCAGTAGGGAAGGCCTGCCGCGTCTTCCGTGCCGATGGAGCCATACTTGAAGTACTCCACCATCGTGTCATCGGCCAGCACCTGCGGTACCGGGCGTAGCAGCTTGTACCAGGCCGCCGCACCGACAACGGCCGCCACGGCGATCAATACGGTGAGTATGCGTATACCGGTTCGTTTGTTTGCCATGTCACCTTACTCCCGGAATCAGAACCTTTTGAGGTATTCGACGATGGCGTCTTTCTCCTCGTCGGAGAGATACACGCCGTATACGTGTCCGGAGTTGCTGTTGCCGGGCAGGGTCGTGTCGAATTCCCAATACTCCGTGCCATTTTCCATCCCGACGTCGTGCACGAAGCCGACGCGGTCCTGGTCGAATACGTCGTATCCGCGATAAAACTTTACGGGCCGGTCTTCGGGCGCGTTCAGCAGGTCCCGCAGCGTAGGCACGGAACCGTTGTGCAGGTAGGGAGCCCGGGCCCAGACACCGTCCAGGGGTTGGTTGGCATAGCCGTTGGTCTTGCGAAATTTATTGAGCTGGTATTTCGAGTCGGGATACAGGGTGTATTGATTCGACGCGAATTCGTACGTGTACGAGTTCAGGCGGTAAGGGTCCGTGCCCACTTTATCGATGGGCTCGACCGTGCCGACTTTCGTGCCCGTGCTGATGCCGTCGCGAAAACGGTGATCGGCGTGGCAGTCCTGGCAGTACGTCGCGTACGGCGCCTGGCCGCGTTGCGCGAGTTCGGTGTCGATAGAAAACGGATATTCGGGCGGCGGCAGGGTCAGGGCCCACTCGGCGACGCGTTCGAGGCGCTCGTGATCGATCGTTACGGGCGTCACACCGGCGCCGAGCGATGCACTGAGATTTCTCTCGGCCAGCGACGTGTTGTTGCCGTCCCAGTGAAGTTCCATGCCCTCCCGTGGCGCCTGATTCCACAGCGCGGGAAAATCCGAGGCGCCGGTCAGCTCCTTCAGCGGCAGCCTTTCGAGCTGCCAGTTGAACTGCATGCCTTTGTACGGATTGAAGGTGTCGACCCGGCCGGGGCCCCAAGCCGTGACATTGTCGCCCATAATCAGGGCGAGACTCGTCGATAGTTGCAGCGTTTGTTCGCGGGTCCGCGGAATCACAGCATAGCGGAAGAGCAGCCGATCGAACCAGGACAGGTCAGTACCCGACTGCTCGATACGTCCGAGAACGTTGTCCGCGGTGAAGCGGCTGTCGAGCGTGCAATCGAGAACGAAGCGGAAGAAGTCCTGCAAATACAGCTGGTGCGAGGGCATACCGGCGATCACCCGGGTCTCTGCGCCGGGGGCCTCGCGCAGCGTTCCCGCATGGCACGAGGCGCAGTTCAAACCGACCTGATCGAAGCCGAGTCGGTAACGTCGCGACACGCCGACAGGCATCTCGTGGCCTTCCTCGAATATCATTCCCAGTGACGCGTAACCGCCGGGAAGCTTGTCGTCACAGATCTGCGGCAACACCTTGAAGATCTCGAACGGCGGCAAGAGCCCACCCACCGCGTTGGCCAGCGAGCCGCCGGGCTCGCTGCCGATCGAGCCGTACTTGAAGTGTTCCAGGTCGTCGGCATATTCCACGGGCCGATCCGCATTGAAACGCCACACGAGTTGCACGACAACGATCGCGATAACGAAAAACAGCAACCAGAGGATCACCTTTCGCCGGCTGCGACGGTTGCTGTCGTCGACCGGATTGTGCCGAATCTGATCGACGAGCGTGACATCTCTCGTCCTGGTTTTTGCTACGTTGCTCATGATTGATCGCTCCTGAACGCAGATAGGCGCGCATTGAGTACGTTCATGTCCTGCTCCCCGAATTGCCTTTGGCGTGCTCGAGAATCACATCGCTCGCCTTCTCCGCGATGATGTACACGGCCGACACGATGAACAGGCCGGGAATCTTCGGAAAAACGGAGGCGTCGACGACGCGCAGGTTCTCCGTGCCGCGCACGCGAAATTCGCTGTCCAGCACTGCGTACTCGTCGTCGTCGGTGCCGATTTTGCAGCTGCATGAGGCGTGGTGCCCCCAGGCGGTGTCCCTGACGAAGTCCTCGATCTCCTTGTCATCCTTGGGAAACGGGTCCGGAAAAATGAACGGCTGATCGTTCTTACTCTTGACCTCGTCGCGGTACCGGTCGGCCATGTCCCGAATCGACTTCACGGCCGAGACCACGGCTGCGAGGTCTTCTTTCGGGTTGCCGTTGCCTTCGTGCAAATAACGAAAGCGGATCTTCGGCACGTCACGCGGATCGCGGCTCGTGATTGCAACGGTCCCGGCCGTATTGGTGGTATGTCCTTTCAGCACCGCCCATGTGAATTTGTCCGTGGCGGCCTGCACCCGTTTCGAATAGCCCGGTTCGTAACCTCGGAAATCCGTGACGAGGCCGAAGATGAACAGGTCTGGCGGCAACTTATCGGGCCGGGCGTCCGAGCGCTTGATAACGGCCAGAACCGAGCCGTTCGTCGTGTAGATCCCCTCGCCTTTCGCCTCCCATTCGACGAGGTGAGGATCCTTCGCCTGGCCCGGTTCCGGGGGCCGCATCGTGGCTCCTTCGAGCATGTCGAAGGGCTTTTTCATCTGCTGGATCAGGCTGACCTCGTAGCGGTCCTGCAGGTTCCTGCCGACGCCTTTGAGTTCGTGACGCAGTTTTACACCAGCTTTCTCCAGGACATCCCGCGGTCCGATGCCCGAAAGCTGCAGGAGCTGCGGCGTGTTGAACGCCCCGCCCGCGAGGATGACTTCCCGCGTTGCATGCACCTCGCAAACCTCGTCCGCAGTGGCGTTGGTTGCGTTCGGATCCGCGCGATACAGGTGAGCGCCGCGCCAGTACTTGACGCCGATAGCACGGTGGCCGTCATGATCGGGATCGAACAGCACCTCGGTAACCAGCGCGTTGGCGACGATCGTGAGCTTGTCCGGATGCGCTTCACGAACGTCGTGCAGGCGATCCCAGACGCCGGCACGAGCGCCGTCGCGGCGCGTCAGCGGAGCGTAGCGGATGCCGCCGGCCATCCTGGACAGACAAACCCAGTCATTCGGGTCGCCCAGCACGAACGGGGCACGCAACAACCGCAGAAATAAGTGCCGCATACTGAGGATCGCGCTCAGCGCCGCGCGTTTGATCAGCCGCAACAGGCGCTTGTCGTGCAGGGCGAGCCTCGGATCGGCTTTCTCGACGGTCAGCCAGCCGTCGAAACCGTGACGGGTCCGGTTCCAGCGTATCAGGCGGTACAACCACTGTTGCAGGCGACGGTGGCGGTTGCGTTCCAGGCGCTGGAAGTAGCGCCGCATGTTCTCGGCGCGCCAGCTGTCGTCGCCGGTCTCATCGGCAATTGCCTCCCAATCGGCGTTGTCCGGCGTGATCAGGATCATGGCGTTGTGCGCGGTGCAGCCGCCGACCGCGGCGGCCCTGGGATACAGCACGCCGCCGCGATCGCGCACGTACTTGCAGTCCTTCTCGGCCTGTTGCTGGTCATCGTAGTGATGAACGTAGAAGTTCCAGCTTTGAACCGGGTCCTCGGACGCGTACGGATGAAACGCGGGCACCCGCGTTCCCAGCGGCTGCGGGTCGGGATCGTCCCCGGCTTCGAGCACGAGCACGCGGTAGCCCGCGAGGGCCAGGTTGGCCGCCAGCGGCCCTCCGCCGGCACCCGAACCGACGACGATGTAGTCGTACCGATCGCCCATCTTCGGCTACAGCGTCTTGAGGAAGTCGATCAACGCGTACTTATCCGCCTCCGAAAGATCGGTCCCGAAGTTGTGCCCGCGGTCGACGATCAGGTCGGGACACGCCGAATTTTCGATCAGGTCCGGCACGAGATTCTTCAAGACGTCACGCGCGTCATCCCCGGTCAAGCCCTTTTTCTGAATAACGAAGAGGTCGCGTTTGACGTTCCATCCCAGCTTGAGGAATCGCCACAAACTGAATCGGTCATCCGTGCGGTCGATATTGGCATTGACCAGCAGGCTGACCGGCGTGCCGTCGGGTATCGGGCCGATCTCGAGGTCACCGATGATGTAACCCAGCCCGAGCGGCAGCGCCCGTCGATTGACCGCAAGCTTGACGCCGCAGTCCTCATCGGGCGTCGCCGGGTCGCAGTCGCGGACGATTTGCCGGCCATAGTCGTCTTTGTGCGTGACGCGCCGAATGATTCCCTCGCGCGGGTCGAGCTTCAGCATCTTGCGAATACCGCTGTCGAACGCGACCAGCCGTCCTTCGACCGACGGGTTGCCGGTGAAGTCCCCGATCTCGTTGTTGTGCAGGAACGGAGCGGTGCTCCAGGCGGAAATCAGCGACGCGACGTGCATGTAACCGCGTCCGCCGCCCGGGCTCTTCCAGACGTATTCCCGGTTGCCGATCGGGTCCTGCAGCGTCACTTGGCCGATGTCCGGCAGGCTCTTGTAGTCCGTGGACGAGAAATTGTCCCAGACGTGACCGGCGATGGCATTCGAGGCCATGGAACTGCAGATCTCCGTGTGCAACGCGCCTTCGAAATCCGGATCGCCGGACACCTGGACGGGAATCCGCGCGTCGGTGGACAGGTAGTTGTCGTCGAGAAAATCGCTGGCCATGACCATCGCGGTCATCTCGCTCTTGAACCCGGGGGTCCCGGTCATCTCCCAATATTGCTTCCAGCAGTCCATGTAGCCGGCACCTTTACAGGACGCCAGTTTTTGTTTCGCTTTCGCCGGCAGCTTGCTCGAATGACAGCGCGCGCAGTTTTCCGCGAATACGACCTTGCCGCGGTTCAGGGCGGCCTCGTAGGTCTCGGCATCGCGCTCGCCCTGCAGGTACTTCAAGCCGGCTCCGCCGTCGACGTCCTTGAGGCGCATGGGCGCACTGGCTTTAATCAGGTAGGCGAGCATGTTGTCCATGCGCTCCTGGGTCGCGTTCCAGAACACCGAGTTTTCCTGCAGGACCTTGACTTCGATCGGGGTCTGCTTGCGCAGGCCGGTCAAAGGCGTGATGTGCCTGATCCACTCCTGGTGAGCTTCGCCGATGTTGATGTAAACCCGCGTCAACGCCGCGTCGACGCCGACCGAGTCCGAGCCGTCCCAGAGAATCTGCGGAGCGGCGACGGTCGGGCCGTCCCGCTTGATTTCCGGCAGGTTCAATGCGCCGCCGGCGGCCGTTTCGCGGTGGAAGTCCTTGGCCGCCTGCACGCGCGACGGCAGACCGAAAACGCCGTTCATCGCGCGCGGATTGAGGATGTAATCGGTCGGAATGAACGAGGTATCGACGGCGCCCGGCTGCTGTGCGTCCAGCGCATGCCAGACGATGTTGTCGGGCGTCAGATTGGCGCCGAAAACGCGGCCGAACCAGAAGTACTGCGCACCGATCGTGCCGGACAGATTGGCGAATTCCGGCGCGTTCTGATCGGCCGGCGGATGCAGCGGATGGTGGCTCACGTGGCAGAACGCGCAGGACATGCCGACCCGGTACGGCCGGACCAGCTTGCGGTCCGCGTAAAAGTCCTCGTCGAGATAGAACGCGTCGCGCTTCTGCGCCTCGGCCCATGTCCTGGCCGCCTTGCCGTCGAAATTCGGGTTCGGGAACAAACGCAGGCCGAGCACGCCGGTCGGTTCGCCGTATACCTCGCGATCGAAGTTATCGACGCTGGCGCCGGGCGCCTGCTCGTCGAGACAAAGACCGAACTCGTCGGGTTTGGTGGCCTGCCTGAAGCCCGGCTCGTTGATCAGGCCGGAATAACAGAAGCGCGTCTCGCGGGTATAGTTCCGATACGTCGCACGTCCGAGGTCCGGATACATCTCGTCGACTGCGCACGAATAGCCCTTTTTCCCGTCGTAACCCTCGCCATACGCGTCCTCGCTGTAGGCGGCCGACGTCGTCTCGTAGCCGGGTACGGCCGCCGCATAGGCGCCTTCACCTTCGTATTGCGCCGCGCGTTTCTCCTGCTCCGTCGAGCACGGATAGGAAGAGAGGGTCTTGAGCAGGTCGAACGTCCCGAAACTGTTGTTCGCGAGATAGTCCCAGAACGCCTGGTTGCCGCCGGCCCAGACCATCCAGGTGTTGCGTCCTTCGATTTCCGCGGCCGTCATCGGCACGCCGCCGTCCATGTCGTGAAAATAGTCGTCGGTGGCAACCGGGAAGTCCGCCGGCGTCTTGCCGGCCTGCATGGCTTCGTCCTGCGCCGGCTGGCTCTTCCACCAGCGCACGCCGATGAATACCACCACGGCCAACAACAGCAATATCGATAGCTTTTTCATCTTGCATTCCCCTTTCGCTCAATCACCGGCGCTCACGCGGCTTCGTCACAACAGCTTCAGAAACTCGATCAGCGCGCGCTTGTCCTCGTTTTTATCTATTCGACCGACAATTTCCTCGTGGCCCTTGTTTTCCACGAAGTCCGGAGCGGCGCTGAGTTTCAGCATCGCGTTACGCAACTTCCGGACTTTCGACTCGTCTTTTAAAAGCTTTTCGATCAGGGCCTCTCTGCGCGCCGTCTTTTCGCCGTCTCCCGGCCGGGCGATGTACCGCACCAGGCTCCGCGGCAGGCGGTCGGTCAGGTCGTGGAGGCGCAGGTTGCCGAGGACCTTGATCGGATACTCGGGAGGCAGCGGCACCAGCACGCCGCTCGATAGTTCCAGGAAGGTCGCCTGGTTGCCGGTCCGCTTGATGTAATGCCCGGGCCTGCCGAGCGGATCCGTGCGCCGTTCCGGCCACAAGAGCTGCTCGACGGCATCCTCGAAAGCCGCCAGCCGCGCCGCCACGCTCGGGTCGTGAACGTGTCTTCCGACCGCGTTGTTGTGGAAAAACGGCGCCGTGGCCCACAGGCTGGCGAGCGACGTAGTGCGATAGTAGCCGCGACCGCCGTCTCCGGGGCGAAAATCCAGTGTCTCGCGATCGTCGAACGGATCGGGCAGTTGCATGGGCTCGACGGCCTTTTGCGCCTTGTAGCCGGCGGACGAAAAGTCGTTCCAGATGTGCCCGTCCAACGCATTCGTGGCCATTGCGCGTGCACTGTTCACACCCACGACGTGCGCCGGATAGCGACGGTCGTTCGAGAGGAAGTTGTCCACCAGAAAATCGTCGGCGGCAACCAGGCGCCGCATTTCCTCACGCCAGCGGTCCGGATCGCTGCGGCGGTCCGCATCGGGCTGCTTACTGGAATGACACCCCGCACAATGGTCCGCGAACACCCGCTTGCCCTGCTGCAGCAATGCGGCGTCATCGCTCAGGTACGCCTCGCCCCCCACTGCCCGGCGCAGCTCGAACGGCTTGCTGCTTTTGAAAAACGCCAGCAGGTCGTGAGCGCGCGTCTCGGTGCGGTTCCATGCGAAGCGGCCGGCGTAATCCGGCGTAACCATCGCGGTTACGATCTCGAACGGCCGTTGCGGTCGCGGCGCCCCGCCCAGCAGCAGATAGCTGTCGTGCCGATCCAGCCAGTAATTTCCCAGCATGCCGATATTGACGTAGACGCGTAATGCCGCGAGCGCCACGCCCGTGGAATCGGCGCCGTCCTTGAGAATTCGCGGCACGGCCTGCACGCGCCGATTCGGCATGCTCTCTTCGGCCGCGATCGCGAGCCGTGACGGCACGTTGAAAATGGCGTTGATCGCGGAGGGGTTGTCGATGTCGTCGGTCGCGATCCGCGAGGTGTCACTGGTTCCCGGCGGCTGCGCATTCAGATAGTGCGTGTAGAAATTGTCCGCCCCGAAGTCGAGGACCCAGCTGAACAACGGGCCTTCCTTGAGATAAATATTGCCAAGTAGCGGGGTCAGGTTGTGCCACTCGGGATTGACCGGATCGTCGGGCGGCCTTTCGGGGTGAAAAGAAATATGGCAGAAGCCGCAGGTAACGCCGACCAGGTAGGGAGGTTGATAACAGTCGCTGCGGCTGGCCTCAGAGATCGCCCGGGCGCCGCCCGACGTCGGCCGTTCGCCGGGCGAACAGCCTATTGCCCCCCACGGATCCTCGCTGTTCCAGCCTTCCGGGCTGTACTCGGGGTTGTCGAACAGGCGCAGCCCCTGAATGCCCGACGGGCGTCCGAGCCACGCCTCGCTTTGCTCCGAGACGCGTAGATCCCCGATGTGATCCAGGCACAGACCGAACTCGTCGGGGACGCAGCGGCCGTCGGCTGCGCGCGGCGGTGCCTCGGCGTCGGGATCGTTGATCAACCCGAATTTTTCGAAACGCTCTTCGCGGGCGAGGAGATTGTTATCCAGCAGTCGAAGCAGATTCAGCCGACCCTGACTGCGCTGCGCGAGGTCCCGCCAGAAATACTCGTTGCCGCCCGTCCAGTGCACCCATGTATCCCAACCGATGCGTGCATCGTCCGTCAGTGCCTGCGCATCCTCGAGAAAGGGATGGTCTTCGAGTTCCGCCAGGCGCGCGCGCCTGAACGAGCGGTAATCGGCCTGGTCGCGCTGCCATTGACCGGCCGCGTCAGGACTGCCGGATTCGGCTGCACGCCGCAGCGCGGTGAGATAGTCGACCTCCGCGTCGAGCTCCACCGGGACGTCGGTTGTGCATGCGCTCAGCACCGCCAGGCCTGCCGAGGCGAGAATCGGCCAACTCGAATCGATGCCACATTTGAGCCGTGCTCGCAGGCTCACGTCAGAGAGCCGCGTTCCAGCGCAGCACGATCAGAATCGCCAAAAGAACCAATACGCCCACCGCCAGCCAGCGCCGCGTCGACAGCAGCGAACGGTCTACCGGATTTTGCCGCACCTGGTCCACCAGCACCGAGCCTTTGACGCGCGTTCGAGCTTCATTGCCTGCCATAACTCCTCCCCCGGATGATTGCTTATTCTTCGAACGGCGCCGGATGGAAGACCGTCATCACGTCCTTTATCATTTCCTCCTCGCTGCTGTAGCGCCGCAGATCGTAACAGCCGAGCGGATTCGCTATCGCGTTGACCAGGCAGCGGTTACAAAACGAGCACGGCTTCTCGGGCAGGTCACGACCTGATTTCAGGATATTGGGCAAATCATTGTTGGCAATCGCCGGACGCGCGATCGCCACACCATCGAAGTAGCCCTCGTCGATTCCCTTGCGGATAATCGAGGCCCGCTGGAATCCTCCGGTATTGATGACCGGAATGCTGACCGCCTGCTTGATCGGCTTGCACAGGTCCATGCTGACGCCCTCGACCGGATATTTCTTCTTGGTGCGATTCCAGAGCCAGAGGAATAACGGCCGCAAGGTCTTGAAGTGAAATGCGAGGTAATTCGGGAAATAGCCGCGCACGCCGCTCGACGACATTCCGCCATACCACCAATTGAGGTCGTCGGGCGGGAATCCGCCGGGCGGCACCAGCGGATGCGGAAACATGCTGCCGGCCGACACATGGAGTCCATCCGCTCCGTCTTCTTCGACCCACTTGCAGATCTGAATGTATTCCTCAGGGGAGTTGCCCTTTTTCTCCCATGGATAGAGCGCATTGTTGAGGTCGATCGCGTTCATTTTCACCTGCAAGTGAAAATCGGCCCCGACTTCCTTGCGCACGGCTTTTATTACTTCGTGCAGGAAGCGGTAGCGATTACGCAGGGAGCCGCCGTACTCGTCCTTGCGGTCGTTGATCCCGGAACTCAAAAACTGCGTGAACAGGTAGCCATGGGAGGCATGCAATTCGACGCCGTCGAGCCCGGCTTCGCGGGCGCGGCGCGCCGCCTGCGCAAAATAGTTCACCAGTTCCCTGATTTCGTCCTTGGTGGCGGCCTCGCAGAGCAGCCCATGAAACGTATCCATGCTATCGGTCGAGGACAGCGCCGGTCTCATGTGGTTTTCGACGCCGGGAACGTCACGCTGACGACCCGAATGACTGATCTGCATGATGAATCGGCAGTCGTATTCGTGAACCTTTTCCCCGACGCGACGCCAGAACGGAATCTTGTCGTCGTTGTCGATCATTGCGTAGTTGGGAAGAATCCGGCCACGAACGTGAACCGGCACGAATGACGACACGATCGCCCCCATGCCGCCCCGCGCAAACTTTTCCTCCCAATTGATTCGGCACTGGTTGCCCGAACCGTCGTAGTTGTCCCAGCGGCCCGAGATGCTGGATCGGAACAGTCGGTTCTTTACGACGAGATTGCGAAATTTCAGCGGTGTGAAAATAACATCGGGATTGGGACGCCCCGACGACGCTTTTACGGACACATCCCCGTTCTTATTCATGCAATACCTCTT
>JBFISV010000056.1:0-11276 GCA_041608415.1 Woeseiaceae bacterium | reverse complement strand
TGATCCGCAGGGCGCGACCAAAGCCGCGCAGTTCATGCAGCTATGCGACCAGGGCAATCTGCCCGTGATCTTCCTGCAGAACACGACCGGCTACATCGTCGGCACGAAATCCGAACAGGCCGGCATGATCAAGCACGGATCCAAAATGGTACAGGCGGCGAGAAACCTCGAGGTGCCGCGGCTTACGCTCATGATCGGCGCGAGTTTCGGCGCCGGCAACTACGGCATGTGCGGCCGCGGTTTCGACCCGGATTTTCTATACACGTACCCGAACGGGCGCACCGGCACGATGGGCGGAGAGCAGGCCGCCAGGACGATGACGATCGTGGCGCGGGCGAAGGCCGAAGCGCTCGGCCAGCCGGTCGACGAGGCCGCCCTGCGCGCGCAGGACCAGAAGATTGCCGCCATGTTCGACGATCAGGCGTCCGCTTTCTATACCTCCGGGCATCTGATGGACGACGGCATGATCGATCCGCGCGACACGCGCAAGACGCTCGGGTTCCTGCTCGAAACGGTGTGGGAGGCGAGAAACCGCACCGTCCGCGAAAACAGTTTCGGAATCGCGCGGCTGTAAACCTGCCTGCCGCTCGGAGTCACAGATGTCGACACTGCCAAACACGAAAAGCCTGCTGCTCGAGCGCGAGGGCAGCGTGCTCAGGATCTGGCTCGCCCGCCCCGAAACGCGCAACGCATTATCGGCGGACATGGTCGACGAACTGGGTAGCGTACTGGAGGCCCTGCACGAGGATCGCACGGTGCGCACGATCGTGCTGCGCGGCAAAGGCGGCACGTTCTGCGCCGGCGGTGACATCAAGGGTTTCAAGTCCGACATGCAGCACGAGATGACGGCCACGGACGTTGCCGCCGCCAACCGCTCCTTCGGCGACCTCATGATCAGGATCAACGAGCAGCCGCAGGTCGTCGTCGTGCTCGTCGAGGGCGCCGCGATCGGAGGCGGGCTCGGGCTGGCGTGCGCGGGCGACGTCACGATCGTCACGCGAGACGCCCGGTTCCGTCTGAGCGAGACCGGCCTCGGCATTCCTCCCGCGCAGATCGCACCCTTCGTCACGGATCGCATCGGCCTCACCGCCGCGCGGCGCCTGATGCTGACCGGAGCCCCCGTCTCCGGCGATGAGGCAGTCCGACTCGGGCTTGCGCATGTGCTTGCCGAGGACGCCGGGGACCTGGACGGCCAATGCGCGCAGGTACTCGAGCAAATCGGCCGCTGCGCGCCCGGCGCCATCGCAGCGACGAAAGCGATCATCTTCGAGGCGACCCGGCGGCCGCGTGCCGACGCGCTGGACTTCGCGGCGATGCGTTTCGCCGATTGCCTGCTCGGCGACGAAGGCCGCGAGGGCGTCGCCGCCTTCCTCGAAAAGCGCAAGCCGAAGTGGGCCGGTGAAGATCGCTAGGCGGAGACCGTGACGGTCGCCATGCAGCGCTTTTCGAGCGTGCTCGTCGCCAATCGCGGCGAGATCGCGTGCCGCATCCTGCGCACGGCGCGGGCGATGGACTACCACACCGTGGCGGTGTATACGGATGTCGACGCGCAGGCGCCGCACGTGCACGCGGCGGACGAGGCAGTGCGCATCGGCGCTGGTCCCGTCGCCGAATCGTATCTCTCGATCGACAGGATCATCGCGGCGGCCCGCGCCTCCGGTGCCGGCGCGATTCATCCCGGTTACGGTTTCCTGAGCGAAAACGCGGCGTTCGCACGGGCCTGTCGGGACGCCGGCTTCGTATTCATCGGTCCGAGCCCCGACGCTATCGAGATCATGGGTAACAAGGCCGATGCGAAGCGCCGCATGCTCGAAGCCGGCGTTCCCTGCGTGCCGGGTTATCACGGCGGGGCGCAGGACGACGCGACACTCGAGGCCGAAGCCGCAAGCATCGGGCTGCCGCTCATGGTCAAAGCCGCAGCGGGCGGCGGCGGCCGGGGCATGCGCCTGGTCCGGGGCACGGGCGAGTTGAAGGTCGCCATCAGGCAGGCGCGTTCCGAGGCGCTGCAGGCGTTCGGCAGCGGCGAGTTGATCCTCGAAAAAGCCGTGTTGCGGCCGCGGCACGTCGAGGTCCAGATTTTTGCGGACGAAAACGGCCATACGATCAACCTCGGTGAGCGCGATTGTTCAGTGCAACGCCGGCACCAGAAAGTCATCGAGGAAGCGCCGTGTCCCGTCTCGAGTAACGAGCTGCGTGAACGAATGGGCGCCGCGGCCGTCGCGGCGGCGAACAGCATTGGCTACTGTGGCGCGGGTACGGTCGAGTTCCTGCTGGATCAGGATGGCGCCTTCTACTTTCTCGAAATGAACACGCGCCTGCAGGTCGAACACCCGGTCACCGAGATGGTTACGGGCCTCGATCTCGTGGCGCTGCAGCTCCGGGTTGCGCAGGGCGAGCCGCTCGCGCTGACGCAGCGCGACATCGAAATCCGCGGTCACGCGATCGAGGCGCGCCTGTATGCCGAAGACCCGTCGCACGACTTCCTGCCGACGTCGGGCGCCGTGGCCCGCTGGGAACCGCCCTGCGGCAACGGTATACGCGTCGACAGCGGCATCGTGTCGGGACAGGAGATTTCGCCGTTTTACGATCCGATGATCGCCAAGATCATCGCACACGGACCGGATCGCGAGGTGGCCCGCCGTCGCCTGCTCGGCGCACTCAACAAAACGGTCCTGTTCGGCATCGCGAACAACCGGCGCTTCCTCGCGACCTGCCTCGAGAAAGACGTTTTCGCAAGCGGCGCCGCGACGACCGCGTTCATCGATGAAGAAATATCCGGCACCGAGCTTGCCGAGCCGGCGCCCGGGTTCGAAGATGCCGCCGTCGCGGCCGTGCTCGACGTGGAATACGAACACGCGCGCGCAATGGCGCGATCGGTCATGGTAGCGCCGCAACTCAAGAACTGGGCGAGCGCCGCCACGCTGGTATTCCACCGCTGCTACCGCTTCGACGAGACCGCATTTGGCCTCGACATCCGTCCCGTGGGCGGCGCGGGGCCTTACGCCTGCTACCGAGTGAGCGACGGCGAATCCGATGTCGAGATCGCAATTTTGCGACGCGATGCCGGGGTTGCGCACGTCGGCATCAATGGCAGCCGGTCGGTCGCACGTTTTATGTTGACCGAGACAGGCCTTTTGCACCTCATGATCGAAGGGCGGTCGGCGCAGTTTCGAAACGACAATCTCGAGGCGGGCGAACGCGCGGCGGTCGGTGTTGGAGGGCGAGTCGTCGCCCCGATGCACGGCCTGGTTACGGAAGTGACGGTCAATGCCGGTGACGCGGTCTCGAAAGGACAAAAACTCTTGGCCATGGAAGCGATGAAGATGCAACATGAGGTCGTATCGCCAATGGATGGCCGCGTCCGCGAAGTGTTCGTCGCGGCAGGTCAGCAGGTGGCTGTCGATGCGGAGCTGATCGACATCGATGTGCGGCCCGGCTGAATGCACGACTATCACCGGGTTCGACGGCCGCGACGATCGAGGGTGGCAGACCGGCCCTGCCGCCGCGTCCGTCGTGCATCCCGTTGCCGTCGTATCCGATCGATGCACGGGCTGGATCCGGGGCACAGGCCCGGGTCCCATAAAATGCTTTTCTGGACCAGGAATTTGGGAGAACTTTCGTGACATACACCTGTTTCGACGTCGACATCAGCGACGACATTGCGCATATCAAGCTCAACCGGCCCGAAAAACGCAACAGCATGATCCTGCGTTTCTGGGACGAACTCCCGGCGATCGTCGAGGAGATCGACAGCCAGGTGAAAGCCCGCGTTATCGTCATTTCCTCAACGGGACCGCATTTCAGTGCGGGTCTCGACGTCGCAGCCTTCTTCGAAGCGGAGGCGGGACGCGATGGTGACGAGCGGTCGCTGAGAATTTCTCGCGGCGCCGATTTTTACGAGAAAGTGCGGCGCATGCAGGCTACGTTCAGCAGCCTCGAGAACTGCCGCATTCCGGTGATTGCCGCGATTCAGGGCGGCTGTATCGGCGGCGGTGTCGATCTCGTTACGGCCTGCGACATCCGCTATGCGTGCGAGGGTGCATTTTTTTGCGTGGCGGAGATCGATATCGGAATGACCGCCGACGTCGGCACGTTTCCGCGGCTGGTCAAGCTGATACCGGAAGGTGTCGTCCGTGAGATGTGTTACACAGGGTCGCGAATGCCGGCGCAGGAGGCGAAAGCCGTGGGCCTCGTCAATCGCATCTTTCCCGACCAGAAGACGATGCTCGACGAGGTCATGAAAACGGCCCGACTCATCGCGGAGAAGGCGCCCCTCGCGCTGGCCGGCTGCAAGCGTATGATCAACTATTCCCGCGATCACACGACGGCCGACGTTCTCGACTACGTGCGCATCTGGAACGCGAGCATGTTCCAGCCGGAAGAGATCGAGGAAGCCGTCCGGGCAAGGGCCGAGAAGCGGGCCGGCAATTTCGTCGAGCTGCCGAGGGTCAAGCCGAGCGTCGAGTAATCCGGGCTCTAGCGTCCGCTCCAGACGGGCTTGCGTTTCTCCGTGAAGGCCAGTGCGCCCTCGCGCGCATCCTCGCTCTCGAATATCGGTGCGATGATCGCCTGTTGCCTGGCAAACATTTCGTCGACCGGCCATGCAATCGCCTGGTTGACGACCTGCTTGCTCAACGCGACGGCCAGCGGTCCGTTTTCGATGATCCTTGCCGCGAGCGCCCGCGCACCGGCCAGCGCCTCGCCGGGCGCGCTGACCTGGTTGATCAGTCCGAGTTCGAACGCGCGCGAGGCATCGACGGGTTCGCCGGTCAGCGCCATTTGCATCGCGATCCGCTGCGGAATCTGCTTCGGCAGGCGCAGGAGTCCGCCGCCGGCCGCGACCAGGCCGCGTTTCACTTCCGGGATTCCGAAAACGGCGTCGCGTGCCGCGACGACGAGGTCGCAACTGATCGCAATTTCGAATCCTCCGGCGAGCGCATAACCTTCCACCGCTGCAATGAGCGGTTTTGCCGGTGGCGACTCGGTGAAGCCCGCGAGGCCGCGTCCCTCGACGACCGGCAGCTCGCCGGACACGAATGCCTTGAGATCCATGCCCGACGAAAAAACGCCGTTCGCCCCAGTCAGGACCGCGACGCGCAACGAGCTGTCGCCGTCGAGTTCGTCCATGGCGGCGGCGACGCGTTCGGCGACGTCGCGATTGACGGCGTTCCTGACCTCGGGGCGGTTTATCGTAACGACCATGAGGCCGTCATGCCGGTCGATAATTACGGTTTCGGACATGGTAAATCTCCTCGCGCAGTCGCGTTGCGTTTAAACGAATTCGAATCTAGTATTACGATGCTTTCGCGGATGGAAAGCAACGCCGCGTGCAACGTCGATCGGGGGAAAGTCGTCACGGCGCCCATACCGTGGCCCCCGCCCGTTCACCGTCGATGAGCGGTCGGCGCATGGACGCCGGGCGTTCGGTCGTCGTCTCCGATATCTGCGCCTGCAGGACAACGAGTCGTCGCGAATTGTGCGAACCGTAAGGCACGACAGGAACGACCATTCGCAATTCGATGCGCGGCGCTGCGGGGGTGATATCATCCTGTTTTACCGCGAGAGACGTGCGAGACAAGATGCAGCATCGTCGGGCAGATAAGCAGCGAGCGCGTTTCGTTCCAGGGCGGTTTTCAGCGTCAGAAATGACTGCAGGGTGGGTCTTGCTACTGTCGTGATAAAACCGAATTTCTTCATCGTCGGCAAACCGAAGTGCGGTACGACAACGCTGCACAACCTGCTGGGACAGCATCCCGAGATTTTCATGAGCCCCGAGAAGGAGCCGCACCATTTTCACCGGGATTACCTTGAAGCGGCCATGAAGCGACGCAGGGGCTACAAGAACCTCGCGTACAGGGAACGCGAGGACTACCTCGCGCTGTTCGCCGGCAGCGAGGAGAAAGAGGTCGTGGGAGAGGCGAGCGTCGGCTATCTTTATTCGAAATTCGCCGCCCAGGTGATCGCCAAGTTCAATCCGCAGGCCAAAATTCTGATGTGCTTCCGGGAGCCCGTCAATTTTCTCTATTCTTATCATAATCACCTGTGCCGATCGGCGAACGAAAACGAGCCGAATTTTCGGAAAGCACTCGATCTCGAGGAGGCGCGCAAACAAGGCACGCAGATACCGTCGATGACGACCTTTCCCGATAACCTGTTCTACTCCGAGCACGTAAAGTACCGCGAACAGGCCCGGAGGTTTTTTGACGTGTTCCCGGACGCGCAGATAAAGGTTGTGATTTACGAGGATTTCAAGGCGGACAATTTGGCGGTCTATCGCGACATCCTCGAGTTTCTCGGCGTCGATCCGGAGTTCACGCCGCAAATCGAAGACATCAACCCGACGCAGACACTGAGGTTTCCGCGTATCGTCTTCTTCCTGACCTATTTCGGACAGAAAAGCCCGTACGCCGTCGCCCGGTGGATGCCTGCCGTCGTGTTGCGGCCAATTCGATTCGTCCTGCGAAAAATATTCAGGCGGGAGGGGGCGCTGCCGGAACTCGATGACGAGCTGCGGCGCGAGCTAATGGCCAGGTTCAAGCCCGAAGTCGAAAAACTGGGCGAGTTCTTAGGCATCGATCTCTGCCGCAAGTGGGGCTACGACCGCTGATTCGCAGGCACGGCGGTGACGTTTCGCGTTTGTCGCATGCCGTTGGCCGCAAGGTGGTGTGAGCCAGCAACACTGCCGGCGGCGCTGAAGTCGTCGTATTTATTCCCGATTTTCCTGAATTGACCGATCGTCATGCTCGGCCGTCGGTGCCGGCTCGGGAGCCGGGTCCGCTTCAGGCGCGGTCCGCGCCGGCCAGCCCGAGCGGAGGTGCAGGTCACGCTGCGGGAATGGAATCTCGATCCCGTATTCCCTGAGCTTCGTCTCCAGCGCCCACAGGTAGGCGGCGCGCGTTCGCGTCGGGCGTCTTGCGCCCTGGCGATTGACCCAGACCAGCAGCAGGAAATTCAGGCTGTTGTCGCCGTATTCGACCAGCCATATGTCGGGCTCGCGGCCCTTGGTGTGCGTCAGCGTGTACTGCACTTCCGCGGCCGCCTCCAATGCCGCTTTCTTGACGAGTTCCTTATCGCTGCCGTAGGCGACGCCGAATGGAATGCGCACCCGCAGCGTGCGCTCGCCGAGCGTCCAGTTCGTCAAGCGCGTCGTGACGAATTCGGAGTTCGGCACGACAATGTCGATGTTGTCGTTGGTGTTGATCAGGGTGCTGCGCACATTGATGGCCTTGACCGTTCCCGTGAGACCGGTATCGAGTTCGATGTAGTCACCGACCCGCAACGTATGCTCGAACAGGATGATGAGCCCGGATACGAAATTATTGACGATGGACTGCAGGCCGAAACCGATGCCGACGCTCAGCGCGCCCGCGACGAGTGCGAGATTGCTGAAATCGAGACCGATCGAGGACAGGGCGATGAAGACCGCGAGTATGATGATGGCGTAGTGAGTCAGCCGGCCGACCGTGTACAGCGAGGCCTGCGTTCCCGAATAGTCGCCTTCGCTGACGCGGCGAATGGCGTGCCGGACGATGCGCGATAGCACGAGGGCGATCGTGAGGATGATCAGGACGTTCAGGATGTCGCCGCCCGTGACCGGCGTTCCGCTGACGCTGAAAAGACCGACTTCGCCGAGATCCGTGATGCGCTGGTAGAGCTTTTTGAGCTGTCGGCTGGTGCCGGTCAGCCAGGACTCGATCGCCCCGCCCCGGTCGGAAACGGCCGTTTCGACGACCTGCGTCAGCAGCTTCAGATCGGCGATTTCCGAGCCGAGCCGCGCGGCCTCCGCGAGCGTTTCCTGGGCCGTGTCCAGGCGCTGGTCCAGCAGGCGGCGCGACGTCCGATCCAGCCCGTCCCTGTTCGCGCTTTGCACGGCCAGCAACTCGTTTTCGGTGGCGCGTTGCCATTCCGGGGCCTGCTGCTCGGTGTTGCGGGCAAGCTCCGACCAACTCAGGAGCATCTCTTCGAGTGCGTCGTCTGCCGTTGCCGTGCCGAGGTAAAGCTCCGTCCACCAGCGCTTGGCCTGGCTCTGCGCCAGTTCGACTTCCGTGAGGCGCAGCGCGATTTCGGCACTGATCAACTGTTGCTGTCGCAGCTGTTGCTGCGACCGGCCCTGCGACGTATCGAGATCGAGTCCGCTCGCCGCAATCTGCGCGGCACGCAACTGTCCCTCGCCGCTGGCAACCGCGGCTTCCAGGAGCGCGATACCTTGCTCCAGTTTCTTGCGGACGTCCGCGTCGTCAACCGCAGTGAGGCGCCCCATGGCAATTTCGACGTGTTCGGCCGTGGCGTCGGCGTAGGCCCTCGCGCGCTCGTAACTTTGTTGCAAGAGCTCGCGCCGCCGCTCCGAGATGGCCAGGCTCGAACGCGCGAGCAGGAGCCGCATACCGGCAAGCCAGCGCTCGTCGCCCGCCTGCGCGTCGACGTAGCTCTTGAACGCGGCGACCCGCCGCCGTGTGAGCGAGTCGAAAATACGCTGTTCGCGATCGACCGCGGCCTGTTCGTCGGCGGCGGCCGCCTCGGCCTCACGGGAGACGGCGGCGAGCCGCAGGAGGTCCTCGATCGCGTAACCGGCGGCAGGCTCCGGCAGTTCCTCGGGCTTGAGTTCGGAGCTTCCCAGCAGGGCCAGGTAAGCATTGAAGTTATCGCGTACGGCCTCCAGCGTGGACTGCGCGCTCGCCTGGTTCTGGGGAGCCAAGGCGGCAATCTCGGTGCGCAAGCCGTCGAGAAACGTCTCGATGCGAGGCCCGGATTCGACGGTCGCTCCCTCGAAGTAGGCCCACCAGTTGCCCTGCAGGGAGCTGATCTCGGGTACTTTCGGCTCTGGGTCTTCCTCGGCCGGCTGCGCGTGGCCGTCGATCGACAGGCCGAGCAGTAGCAGCAGCAAGAGTGAGCCGGTCGTGCGCCAAAGCGTCATGCGACCGCACTATAGCGCGTGCCGTGTGCCGAACCTAGCCTGCACGAAAACTCGATAGGTTTGGGGCGGGCGCGTGACGCGTATGACCGCGGCGGGTCCGGAGCGGCAACCGTGGCGGCGGCGACGATGCGGTCGAATGCCAGCCTTCGATTTCGACAACGGGCCGCCGCTTGAGCGGTGCATGCCCGTGCATGGCACGCTCGCAATCGTCACGACAGTCGCAATGGCCGGGACAGGGAAACGACGATCTCTCGTCTTCTCTTCGCTATCGCAGCGACCGGCGTTTGCCGCCTTGGTGCGACATGCGGTCGGGCGGCGGCTGGCTCGCGAAGACCTCAGATGTGCGTCGACAGCAGGCCGCCCGTCGAGCGGACGAATCGCAGCGTGACAAAGGAAATGCCGAGCAGGTATTCCACGTGCCAACCCCTGCGCCGCGGTACGGAGCGCATCACGCGGCCCGTCGCCTCGATCACGGGACTGACCAGCTTGATGGTATGCCCCTCGGCGAGCAGTTGCGATGTGACGAGGCACAGTCCATGCGGCGAAATGTCCTCGGTGCGACCGATACACGAATGGTCTTGCGGCCATGTAGTGTAAAACTCGATGTGGTGCCGTTTGCGGATTCTCACGATGGCGCGTTGATCCGAGGAATCGATCGGCAGATTCCCGGCCGTACAGAGCGGGCTGCCACACCGTGCGCAGCCGATGTCCGGATCGGTGACGCTGCCATGTCGATGTGCGTGTCCGCAGAACGCACACTGCCGGGCCGGATCGAGGCTCTGTCGCGCAGGCTGCGGCGGGCACGCGGGCGCCTCGGCGTCGCTTTGCGCGCCCGCGTCCATGACCGCGAGTTCTGCATCGTACGCGGCGCGCCGATCCGCGTCGGACAATACGGCGTAGGCCTCGTTGATCAGCGCAGCGGTCGCCGTATCGCCGCCGAGATCCGGGTGATTCCTGAGCTGCTGCATCAGCGCGCGATAGCTGCCGCGAATGATCTCGACAGGTGCGTCGCGGCTGACGTGCAATACGTCGTAGTGGTTGCGGCGCTCAGGGTCCGAAGGCATGCAAGGGTAACGGCCGCGGTACCGTTTTACTTTAGAAAACGGCGACCCTCGTCACATCGTGTCAAGCCGTCGAACAACGCGGTGTCTGCGGACGAGAGAATTGGGCGTGTCCCGATTTACCGGGTCGAGAAAACCAGGAATGTCCTATTTCGGGCTACTCGCCGAGTCGGTAACGAAACGCCAGGCCGACGAGGACCACCTCGGGACTGTACGGCTCGGCGCCCAGGCTCAGCACGGTGGGAATCGTCGCCGGCCCGACTCCCTCGAGCGCCCAGTCTTCGGCTTCGAAACGCTGGTAGCGGAGCTGCAGCTCGATATGCAGTCGCTCCGATCGCCGATACGTCAGCGCAAGCCTGGCGTGGTGCATTTCCGTGTCGAGGTCCGGAAATTCGCTCAGGCCGTCGAACGCCGAATCGACGACGATCTCGGAACCGCCGTTGGTCCGCGTGTAATCCAGTGACAGGTCGAGTCGTTCGCCGATGTTGCGAATGCGCAGGCCGCCGTTCACGGTCGTGAAGTCGTCGTCGTGGGTCGCGCGCCAATCGGGCGTCACGAACGAATCGCTGCCAACCTGCAGCGATTCGATGTCTTCGAGGCCGGCACCGACATACAGCGACGCATTGTCCGAGAGCGTGAAGCTCAGGTCGGCCGCAATGCGCATTTCCTCGGCGCTCGTGATTCCGAGCTGCGACTTCGTGTAGCTGTCCTCGGCGATCATGCCATCGAGAGAAACGGTAACCGGCCAGGCCGCGGGCGAGTAGTTGATCGACAGCTCGCCGTATTCGCGGTAGCGATACGCGAGGTTGTACTTGCGCAGCAGCGGGTTCTGTCCGAATGTCGCCGCAAGCGCTTCGTTGTAGCGGTCGATCTCGCGTTTCTGCGTGCCGCCGCGCAGGTCGATTTCGAGTGCCGCCATCGGCCGCCAGCGCACCCGGCCCCAGCCCGCATTTTCAGTCTGCTCGGCAACTTCCTGGAAGTCGCGGTCGACTTCCCTGCGCTCCACGCCCGCGGCGACGCGCAGCGTCGTCCGGAGATCGTAGAGCGCGCTGGCCGAGAACGCCTTGCGTTCGTAGCTGTAGGGGGCGTTCGTTTCGAACTCGCCACTTGAGAAACTGTCGGCGATGACCCGCGACCACGCCGCCTGCGGCGTCGAATTGTCGCGCTCATCGAATCGATAGGTCAGCCTGACGCGACTCTTCGCCACGGGCTTCGCACTGAGACTGAACGCGAATCTGGTCGTATCGACGCTGCCGGCCAGGCTGTTTCGCGGCAGCGCGCCGGCCGCGAGGTTCGCGTTG
>JBFISV010000055.1:0-11425 GCA_041608415.1 Woeseiaceae bacterium | reverse complement strand
GGTGCGGCGCGTTGTGCCGCGCGTATGTCGATACTCGCAAGGAGCGCAACAAAGCCACAGGCCAAATGAACGCAACCCTAATCTTTTCAATACATTATCGTGGGACGAATGCTAGTCGGGCAAGGCTGCGTTGCTCGTCACTCGTGTACGTAGAGTACAGGTCGCTCCTCGCGCCTTACCTTGCCCGACTGCCATTCGTCGTGTGCGACGCGAATTAATCAAAGCCTCGCTAGTGTCTGTCCCGGGCCGGAGCCGGTGTGAGGACTTCCGCCCCCACCGCATGCTCGAACTCCGATGACGCGGCCGCGTCCAGCTTGCGCATGCGCCACTTGTCGAGCCAGGCGATGATCGGGTCCATTCGTTCGAGATCTTGTCGGACCCTGTAGACGGGCATCTCGTAGAGGCCGACGCCCTCGCTCGCAGCGTGCACGAAATTCTGGCTGTCACGCAGTTCAGCGATCAAGGGTATGTCGAGGCTGGACAGGAAGCGGATGAGCATTGCGTAGCTTCTCGTGTTGGTCCGCGTACGATTCGCGACGATTCCGAGGTTGCGATTGCGCCGGTCGAATTGCGCAACCAGCAGAAAATTGGCGATGAACCGCGCGGCCGAATAGATGTCGATCTCGGACGGCATGACGGGGATGAGAATGCTGTCTGCGTCGTAGGTCTGGTAGCGCAACTGGTCGTCACCGATTGCGGCAGGAAGATCGACGATCATCTGTCTCGACCCGGGCCACGCGTGCAGATCCCGGTTTTTCACGTCCCGCCCGAAATGCTCCCAGGCCTCGATACCGTGAATCTTGGGCCGCTCCGCCGAACGCTTGTCCAGCCAGCGCGTGCTGTAGCCGAGCGGATCGCAATCGATCAGCGTCGGGGGTGGCCCGCGCAGCGCGAAGTAGCTCGCGAGGTTGGTGGCCAATGTCGTTTTTCCGGAACCGCCCTTGGGGTTCAGGATGACAATCTTGTGGAGATTGAGACGATCAGAATTGCTATCGATCATACCGGCCCGATGCCCCCTTTCGATATCGATATTGAATCGATATCGATCAATTGGCGAGACAGCCCACCTGAGCGGCATTCGAGCTTCTTCCGCGCCCAAGCGGAGTTACACGAACGATGGTTATACTACGAAAATACTGACGTACTGTCGAGAGTATTTATCGGCGGGTAAAAGCGAACCGCTCGTGACCCTTCCGGGTGGACGCGGAAGGCCGGCGACGCTTGGAGTACGGCTAGTCCTCGGCCCGGCGGCCCCTCGAAATCGCGCTGCGCAGATCACTGTCCCTGATCTGGCTCGCGATGTCATACGCCACGTCGGCCGTGCGTCGCAATTCCCCCCGGCGGTCGTCGAAACGCCGGTACACACATTGGCACTGATCCTGATCGCAATCGTCCAGGGGCAGCTTCGGCGTGTTCTGTACCAGGATCCGCTTCCGGTTCAGAGCGAGCACGGCATCGCAGGCGACGCCGCCCTTCGGCAATATCTGCACGCTGCGGTAATCGGGCTTGGCATTCGCGCTGACTTTTTCAATCGGCGACTTCTTCGCGGAACCTCCGAACAGCTTATCCAGCAACCCCATCAGCACGTCTCCTTTTCGACGCTCCACGATAGCAGCGCGGCCTGAGTAATCCTAGCGCTGGTTCACATAACGGCCATACTTCTTCGATGCGCGGGGAAATACGCGTGCCCGCACCGCTCCGGACTTGACATATGCAAGGATGCATCGCGGCGCGACGATGACAAATATCGCGGCCGGCACAGCGCGCGCTGCCCGAACGCAGGCGGCCTGTGTATCATAACGCGGCGCGCACACCGTATCGGAGCCAAGCATGATCATCGCCTCATTTCTGTTTTTTACGGGCCTCGTCGCGGTACTGACTTACTCGCTGACGCGCAAGGACGATCATTCGACGAGCAAAGGGTACTTCCTCGGTGGACGCAGCCTTACCTGGCCGTTGATCGCAGGGTCCCTGCTGCTCACGAATCTCTCTACGGAGCAGATGGTAGGTCTCAACGGCGCGGCGTTTACCTACGGCTTCGCCGTCATGGTTTGGGAGGTCGTGGCGGTTATCGCGCTCGTGTGCATGGCGCTGTTTTTTCTGCCGCGCTTCCTGAAGAGTGGCGTGACGACGGTTCCCGAATACCTCGAAATCCGCTTTGACCATCAGACGCAGGTCATCACCAATCTCATCTTTCTCATTGCCTACGCGGTGATCCTGTTGCCTATCATTCTCTACACCGGCGCCACCGGCTTGATCGGCATTCTCGACGTGCAGGGCCTGCTCGGACTCGAATCGCATACACAAACGCTCTGGATCATTGTCTGGACGGTCGGCATCATCGGTTCGATGTACGCCCTGTTCGGCGGACTGCGCACGGTAGCGGTATCGGACCTGATCAACGGCATCGGGCTGCTGACCGGAGGGCTGATGATTACCTGGTTCGGCCTCAGGGCGCTCGGTGCCGGCGATTTTCTCGCAGGCCTCGACGAGCTGACCGCACGCAACGCCGGCCGTTTCAACTCGATCGGTTCGGCAACAAGTTCCGTGCCTTTCGGGACGGTATTTTCAGGGATCCTGCTGCTCAACATGTTCTACTGGACGACGAATCAGCAAATCATCCAGCGCACGTTCGGGGCGAGTTCGCTCGCGGAGGGTCAGAAAGGCGTACTCGCGACCGGTATGCTGAAGCTCATTGGCCCTTTGTATCTCGTGATACCCGGCATGATTGCATTCGCATTGTTCCTGGGACAGGACGTCACGGCAGATCATTCCTACGGGCGGCTCGTCAACCAGGTGCTACCGATGCCGCTTGCCGGGTTTTTTGCGGCGGTCATGATGGGCGCGATTCTGTCGAGCTTCAATTCGGCGCTGAACAGCACCTGCACGCTGTGGAGCCTCGGGCTGTACAAGAACGTCATCAACAAGGACGCCGACAATACCCGCGTCGTCGCATCGGGCAAGATTTTCGGCTGGGTTCTCGCCGCGGTTTCCATGAGCCTGGCGCCGCTATTGGCCGGTCAGGTCAGCATTTTTTCGTATTTGCAGAAAATGAACGGGCTGTACTTCATCCCCATTCTGGCCGTCGTGCTCGTCGGCATGCTGACGCGCCGGGTCCCGCCATTCGCCGCCAAGCTCGCGCTGCTGACCGGCTTCATCGTTATTGCCTGCGGCTACTTCGTACCGCCGTTCACGCAGGTCGTCGCACACATGCACGATTTTCATTTTCTCGGCATCGTATTCTCCTACCTCGTGATCATGATGCTCGTGATCGGCGAACTGCGGCCGTTACCCGAGGAGTGGGTGCAGCGCGATGTCGGGGCCGTCGACATGACGCCGTGGAAGCATGCGCGCAAGGCGGGACTGATCCTGCTGCTGATCGTGCTGGCGATTTACCTGGTATTCGCGGATTTCTCCGTGCTCGAATAACGTCGCATGAACCGGGCGACGTGACGGCTGTCGAATTCACTTGACGAATGCGGCACGCGGTCGAGAGACTGGCGACAGCTCCGGTCCAGCCGCGCCGGCGTTTCGCATGACGGAGAAAAAGCGCATAATGTCCGGCCGTGCCGAACGGACGCAACGTCGCGCGACGGTCGACCGCGTGCCGAGTTGAACATGTTCCTGACAGCAACAACCACAAGAACAACAAACGCCCTCCGCCACTCCCGATCGGGACTAACATGCGACTGTTGACAATACTCGTGCTCGCGATTGCGGCGGCGCCGCTCGCGGCCTATGCGCAGGGCGGCTTCGGCGAAAGCGGCCCGGTGCAGGTGGAACTAGCCGAGGTTCGGGTGACGAGACTCGAGTTCTCGGTAACGGCCGTGGGCACGCTGCTCGCGGAAGCCTCGGCGACGGTGCGCCCGGAGCTGCCCGGACAGATCGAGGCGATGCATTTCATCGAAGGCCAGCGGCTCGAAAAGGGCGCGAAAATGTTTTCGCTCGAGGCGACCGTGCTCGAAGCCGAGGTTAACGAGGCGCGCGCGAATGCCGAGCGCAGCGAGGCTTCGTTGCAGCGCGCAAAGGCAATGCACGCGAAAAATCTCATCCCGGCCAGCGATTACGATTCGGCGCGCGCCAATTACGACGTCGACATGGCGCGCCTGCTGTCGGCGCGCGCGAAGCTGTCGAAGACCGTTATACGTGCGCCGTTTAGCGGATTCGCCGGCCTGCGCCGGGTCAATGTCGGCGACTATGTCACAACCGGGCAGGAACTCGTGGACCTCGTCCAGCTCGACCCGCTGCGCGTCGGCTTCGCCGTGCCGGAAACGCTGCTCGACAAGATTAGCCCGGGACAGGCCGTCGAGGTGACGGTGGATGCCTATCCCGACGACGTATTTTCGGGAAGCATCAGCGCGATCGCGCCGCAGGTGGACGCCCGTGGCCACAGCCTCGAGATCCGTGCTCGCCTGCCGAACGCCGACTACCGGCTGCGCCCTGGACTGTTCGCGCGCATCCGTGTGTCGCTCGGCTTCAAGCCGAACGCAATCGTCGTTCCCGAGGAGGCGATCTGGCCCGTCGGCCGCGACAAGACCGTTTACCTCGTCATCGACGGTACGGCCAGGCAACGGATCGTCAGCCTCGGCGACCGGCGCCCCGGCGTCGTCGAGGTCGTATCGGGCCTCGCGGCCGGCGACGTGATCGTAACCGCCGGGCAAATGAAACTTCACGACGGCGCGAAAGTGCAGTCCGTCGCCGGCTCGGCGGCGGTGCGTTAACGCAAGCCAGCCGTGCAACTCCCCGCCCTGTCGATACGCCGGCCGGTCCTCGCCACGGTCATGAACCTGATCATTCTGCTGGTCGGGCTCATCTGTTACGAACGGCTCTCGGTACGGCTGATCCCGAATGTCGACGAGCCGATCGTAACCGTGTTCACGGCCTATCCGGGCGCCAATGCGAGAGTCATCGAGTCGCAGATCACGAAGCCCGTCGAAGACGTGTTGTCAGGCATCGAAGGCATCGACTATATCCGTTCGGTCAGCCGGGCGGAAAGCAGCCAGGTGACCGTGCGCTTCAAGCTGGACCGCGATGCCGACGCCGCCGCGAGCGACGTGCGGGACCGCGTGGCGCAGGCGCGCGGCGCCTTGCCCGAGGAGGCCGAGGATCCGATCGTGCAAAAGCAGGAAGCCGACGCACAGCCCATCATCTATCTCGCCTTTTCATCCGGCCGGCATGACCTGATCGAGATCGCGGATCTCGCAAACCGGATCGTCAAGGACCGCATCCAGACGATCCCGGGGGTTGCCGAGGCACAGGTTTACGGCAATCGATACGCGATGCGCATCTGGCTGGACCCCGAGCGGCTTGCGGGTTACGAGCTCACGCCCGCCGATGTCGAGTCGGCCCTGCGCGCGCAAAACATCGAGATACCCGCCGGCCGCGTCGAAAGCCTCGAAAGGGAATTCACGGTGCTCGCCGAGACGGACCTGCGAGAGCCACAGCAGTTCGCCGACATCATCGTCAAGGAGACGGACACGTTCCTCGTGCGCATCGGCGACGTGGCGCGCGTCGAACTCGGCGCCGATGACTCGCGGTTTCGCGCCCGATTCAATCAGCGCACTGCGATACCGCTCGGTATCGTCAAGCAGGCCGTCGCCAATCCCCTCGACATCTCGGTTGCGTTGCGCGAAATGCTGCCGCAGATCACGGCCTCCCTGCCCGACGGCATGCGCGTGGAGATCGCGTACGACAGCACGATATTCATCGAGAACTCGATCAGAGAAGTGTATGTCACCGTGGCGGAAGCGGTGCTGCTCGTGGTGCTCGTCATATTTCTGTTCCTGCGCAACTGGCGAGCCGTGCTGGTCCCGATCGTGACGATACCCGTGTCCCTGATCGGAGCGTTCGCGCTGATGTACGTGTTCGGCTTCACGATCAACACGCTGTCGCTGCTCGCCATGGTGCTGGCGATCGGGCTGGTGGTCGACGACGCGATCGTCATGCTCGAAAATATTTACCGGCACATCGAAAACGGCATGAGGCCGGTCGCCGCGGCATTGACCGGCAGCCGCGAAATCGCGTTTGCGATCGTGGCAATGACCATCACCCTGTCGGCCGTCTACCTGCCGTTCGCATTCTCGACGGGCCGCAGCGGCAAGCTGTTTGTCGAATTCGCACTCACCCTGGCGGGCGCGGTGCTCGTTTCCGGCTTCACCGCGCTGACGCTGTCTCCAATGATGTGTTCGAAGCTGCTGCGCCGCGAGGAGACCCACGGCCGCCTGTTCAATCTCGGCGAGCGGCTGCTGAAGGCGCTTGAGCGCGGCTATCACGCGACGCTCGACCGGCTGCTCGATCGCCGCGCGATCGTAAGCGCCGCCGGCGCCTTGCTGATTGCGGCGATGGCGTGGTTGTTCACCACCCTGCCGCACGAACTCGCGCCGGCGGAAGACCAGGGCTTCATGATCGGTTTCGCAACGGGCCCCGAAGGTGCGACCCTGGATTTTACCGACCGATACGCGCAACAGATCGATGATATTTGGGCGGCATTGCCCGAGCACCAGCAATACTTCACCTTCACGGGCTTCAACGCAGTCACCAATTCGATCAGTTTCGTGGGTCTCGCGGACTGGCGGCAGCGGAACCGCAGTACGCATCAGATCGCCGACGAGCTGTTTCCGGCGTTTCAGGGCATTGCGGGCATCATGGCGTTTCCGGTAACGCCGCCGCCGCTCGGCAGCGACGACTTCGGGCAACCCGTGAGTTTCGTGGTGCAAAGTACGCAGTCCTGGGACGAACTCGGCGCGATGGTGGACCGCCTGCTCGTCAAAATCGGTGAAAACCCGAACCTCACGAATCCGGACTCCGACCTGGAACTCAACAAGCCGGAGCTGAGGTTCGATGTCAACCGCGACAAGATTGCCGCTGTCGGTACGAGCGTCGGTGTCGTAGGGAGAACGCTCGAAACCATGCTCGGGGGACGCAACGTTACCCGCTTCAAAATGGGATCGGAGCAGTATGACGTCATTGTGCAGATAGAAGACGATGCACGGCGCACGCCCGACGACATGAGCAACATCTTCGTTCGCGGCGAGGGCGGCATCATGATACCGCTGCAAAACCTCGCGACGGTCACGGAAACGGTCGCCGCGAAGGAACTCAACCACTTCAACAAGCTTCGCTCCGCGACGATCTCCGCGGGGCTCGGTCCCGGCTACGCGATGGGCGACGCGCTCGACTGGCTCGAATCCGCGCTGGCCGAGGTGGCGCCGGAGGCACTGTACGACCTGTCCGGCCAGTCGCGGGAGTTCCGCGAATCGGCCGCCAGCGTGCTCATGCTCATGACCCTGGCGCTCGTGTTCATCTATCTCGTGCTGTCCGCCCAGTTCGAGAGCTTCGTCGACCCGCTGATCATACTCGTGGCCGTGCCGCTCGCGATGTTCGGCGCGTTCCTGTGCCTCGCCGTCATCAACCAGGGCAATGGCGCGGGCTGGTGGGACATGAATGCGTCGTGGAACATCTACACGCAGATCGGCGCCGTCACGCTGGTCGGCCTGATCTCCAAGCACGGGATCCTGATCGTCGAGTTCGCCAATCAATTGCGCGCGCAGGGACTCGCCAAGCGCGATGCGGTGTTGAAGTCGGCAAGCCTGCGCCTGCGGCCGATCCTGATGACGACGGGAGCGATGGTGCTCGGTGCGCTGCCGCTCGCGATCGCGACCGGCGCCGGAGCGGAGGCGCGGCACCAGATCGGCTGGGTGATCGTCGGCGGCATGAGCTTCGGTACCGTGTTCACGTTGTTCGTCGTGCCGGTCATCTACCTGGTGCTCGCCGGCAAGCACGCGCAACTTGCGGCGCACGAGATTCCGGATGGTGAGCCGGCCGAAATCGGCGCGTGAGTATATTCGCGAGGCCATACCGAAGAGCGTGATCGCGACGCCGGCGACGCCCATCGACGCTCGTCGCATCCGGCTGTGCGATCGGAATTATCGAATGGAGATTGTCGAGCGGGATTTGTCGGTTGGATATGCCGATGTCAGGGCGCAAACGGCAAATGGCCCGGCCTCCCGGCGGTGTGCTACATTTTGCACATCTCCCGCCGGACGAACAGTATCGTTGCCATGCGCTCTCCCGCCTCGGTCTGCCCGGCAACGATGCGTGATTTCGTATCGCGCGTCCGGCGACAGAGGGCATGCAACGCCGTCGAGCACAGAGGTTCCAGCAAGCATGCGGCCAGGCGGCAGTTCCTTATCGGTCATCCCGAAGTCCGCGCCGCGGGCAAGCCCCGCTGAGTTTCTGATCGGTGCTCGAGACCTGCGACTGTCCCTGCGCCATCGTAAACCCCGCGTAAGCCCCGCGAAGCTGCGCCTGCGTAGCGACACCGGTCCGGACGGAAACACGGGGAAATGAGACACGAGCCGACTGTATCGCGGCGCTATCGGATTGCAGTCATTGCCGCACGCGCGCTCATCGCTGCTGCAAGCGTGTTCGTCATTCTGCAAATCGCGGACGCCGCAAGCATCGCGCAGTCGATCGCGAGGCTCTCGGTGCCGGCGCTCGTCGTCGCACTCGCCGTGCACGTCATCATCATCCTCGCGCTCGCATGGCGCTGGGCGATTCTCGTGCGCGCGACGGGCTCAGGCATCGGCTGTACGATCGCGGTCAGGATGACCTTTGTCTCGACGGTGCTGAATCTCACCCTGCCGACGTCCGTCGGCGGCGACATCGGCCGCGCCTGGCTCGGGCATCGGCAGGGCATGGCCATTGCAAGCGCCACGGCGGCCGGCATCCTGGACCGCGGCATCGGCCTCGCCGCGCTCGTCGCGATGGTCGCCGCAGGTGCGGTAGTGCTCGGCGGACGGTTCGTCGCAGCCTTGCTGCTGGCGGCCTGCCTGGCAGGCGCACTGCTGCTGATCCTGCTGCTGCGGTGGGCCGGGCGATTGCCAGAGGCTCATGCCGGTCACCGTCTCGCCGCGGCCAGCCGCGCCGCGCTGGGCAGCCTGCCGGTCGTGGGCGTGACTGTCGCGCTCTCACTCGCCGCGCATCTCGGGGCGACCTGGATCGCGGCCGTGCTCGCACACGGAATGGGTCTCGAATTATCCGCCTGGCACGCAGCACTGCTGTTTCCGGCGGTACTGCTCGCGACCGCGATTCCGGTCACGATCGGCGGCTGGGGGCTGCGCGAACTCGCCGCGATCCCGGTCCTGAGCTTCGCAGGAATCGGTGCGGAAGGAGCCGCCGCGGTCGGTCTCGTGTTCGGACTGACCCAGCTCGCGGCGGCGTCACTCGGCAGCCTCACAGCACTTGCCCCGCTTGCCTGGCGGCCGTCGTCGTGAGCCGGCTGCGAATCTCCGTGCATACGGCGGCGGCGTACGGATCGCTTGCCGTGGTTGCCGGGCTGCTCTGGTATTTTCACGATCGCTTCTGGTGGCCGGTCGACGACGGCGTCTATGCGTATGTCGCCCAGCGGCTGCTCGCCGGCGACCGGCTGCATCTCGATCTCATCGATTTGCACGCAGGGATCGGCAACCTCGCAAACGCACTGGCGTTCGCCGTTTTCGGCGAAGACCTGCGGAGCCTGCGCCTGCCGCTTGCGATGCTGACGCTGCTGCAGAGCGGGCTCGTGTTCCGGCTCTTGAGGGAACGCGGGCCGCTGATCGCTGCGGCGGGGGCATTGGCCGCCGGAGCGCTGTCCTTCATCCAGTTTCTCAACCCGAGCGCCAACTGGTACGCGCTGTTCGTCTGCATCCTCACGATCGTCGTCGCGGCGAGCGTCGACGTTTCGCATCGCGGCGGGCTCGTCCTGCTCGGATTCATGCTCGGGCTCTGCTTTTTCACACGCCAGTTGAGCGGCGTACTACTCGCGATCGGGACGCTCACCTGGCTCATGATGCGCCTGTCGGGGACGAGCGCGAAAAAAGCGTTCGCGGGGCGCGCCTTCAGCGCATTTCTGGCCGCGGGGCTCGGCGCTTACCTGCTGAGCAAGGCCAGCGCGACCGCGCTGGTCCTCGCCGGTCTCTGGCCGCTCTGGCTGGCCGGCCTCGCCGTCCTGCGCGTCGACGTCCCCGCGGCAGCGCTCGCCCGGATGCTGGGCTGGCTGCTCGCCGGCGCGATCGTCGCTGCCGTGCCGCTCGTCGTTCTGCATCTCGCAAACGGTGCTTTTCTTGCCTGGCTCAACGACATATTTGTCGTCGCCTTGCTGATCCACGGCCAGGACTTCATCGCCCAGGAGGACTATTCGTACCTGTTCACGACGGCGCTCGCGACGCTCGCCGCACCGCCATCGGTCGTGGCGGCCTTGAGCAGCCTCGGCTGGATCGCCGTGCTGCTCGCGATTCCGCTGACGGGTTATGCCTGTGTTCGCCATGTGCGCGACAGCAATGACGCGGCAGCAATTCACCCGCTCGCGGCCATCGCGCCGTTCTGGTCCGTCGTTGCGGTTCACTACCAGATTCCGATCTACCTGTTTTTCGTGTTACCGGTTGTCCTGCCGGCCCTGCTGCTGCTTGCGCCACGACGCACAACGGCTTTCGCAGTCCTGCTCCTGTGCGCCTGGGGCGTCGTGTTCCAGGCGGCGCAACCGCTGTCGCGCGGCTACCTGGGCGCGGTCGAGGGGCAGCGCGTCGAACCGGGGTCGCGGGCAAAACTGCCGCGCGTTTCGCTACGGATCGAGCGCGGGGACGAGGAAATCTTCCAGGCGGTCATCGATCACATCGAAGCGAACGCGCGACCCGGGGAGCCGCTGATGACCTTGCCCATGGAGCCCGAACTCAACTTCATGACGGGCCGCAAATCTCCCGTTCGCTACTACGGCACGCCGCTCGGTCTCACGAATACGGCCGACGTCGATGCAACGATGCAGCGCCTCGAGGCCGCGGCGCCGCTTTACGTAGTACACCGGCGGCAGGACAAGTACCTGACGCCGCTGAGCGCCCGGCTGCTTGAGCGCGTCCGGGCGGCGAGCCCCGCGCCCGTCGCTATCGGCCCGTTCGATCTCTATCGGCTTCCGGCTCCCGGTGGAGAGCGCCCGACACCTGATCGTGAATGAGGAAGCGCGGCCGTCGTTTGACCTCGTCGTATATTTTCGCGATGTAGGCGCCGATGATGCCGAGCCCGATCATGAGGACCGCGCTGAAGAATATCTGCAGCAGGATGACCGTCGTGAATCCGGGCACGGCTTCGCCGATCGACCATAGCCACAGGGTGCGGGCGCCCAACACCGAAGACACCGCGACGAGGATTACGCCGAGCGCCGTGATCAGGTGCATGGGCATCGCGCTGAATGCGAGGATGGAGTCGATCGCCATGACCGTGAGCTTCCACAGCGACCAGTTCGACTGACCGGACTGCCGCGCCGGCACGTCGAACGCAATCGACGCCTGCCGGAACCCCATCCATGCGACGAGGCCGCGGAAGAAGGTGCGGCGCTCGGGCAGTTCGCAAAGCCTGTCGACGACGGCACGATCGAGGAGCTTGAAATCGGACG
>JBFISV010000054.1:0-11427 GCA_041608415.1 Woeseiaceae bacterium | reverse complement strand
GCAGCGCGGCGGCGCTCAGCAGGTGCGGGTCATCCCGATGCGCGAGGGGCGCCTGTATCTCAACGTTTCGGCCAGTATCGAAACCGCAAGCGGCAGCATGTCGACGGTAACCGCGATTCCGATCCAGGTCGGCGACGCTCCGCGCGTGCTGGAGCAGAACGGTGAGACGCAAACGGATGCCGAGGGCAACCTGATCAAGGTCCTTCCTGCGGCCGAGGACTAGAAGCACAGACGGCCACGCCGCGCGGAGAGCGGCTGTCCAGGGCGCGGGGCGCGGGTGTCGCATGCCGACAACGCTGAGTGCGCGGCGGACGGCCGGCGACAGGCTCTGCCGATATCGCGGCGCCGCGACAGGGCAATTTTTCCCGGCAAATGTCGAAAACCCTGCGCTGTATCACAGACATAGAGGCGCGCGATCCCTAATTTGTCCCGGTCTGCCGGGGCACAGCGCAGAACGACCTACGCCCCGGCAATCTTCGTTCTCGCAAGCGGGGCATCGGGCGCATGGATCGCGATCTGCGTGACAGAATCAGGAAAGCAACGGAAGCTACGGACATCAGCAAGTCCGACTTCATCGAACTGTTGACCCTGATCGATGCGCATTATGACAAAATGCAGGCGACCATCGCCGAGTCCATCGTCACCCAGTCGCTGACGGCCGAGTCGATTGCGATCAACACGCCCATCGAAGTGGTTTTCGACAGCGTGTCCGAGGCCCTGATGTCGGTCAACGAGGTCGGCGAAATCCGCATCTGCAACAAGGTCTGCGCGCGTTTCTTCGGCCTCACCAAGGATCAGCTCATCGGCTCGAAGATCGAGCATATCCTGCCGGCCGCGCGCGACGTAAGCGTGCGAAGGTTTCTCAAGCCGTACATGTCGTATCTCGACGATACGCAACTCGAAATTGCCGCCGGCGAAATCGAGGCGCGGCGCATCACCGGCGAGATTTTCTTCGTCGAGATCAACGCGACTCAGCTCGATACGGCGGAGGGGAAAATATTCGTCATCAGTTTGCGCGATGTGACGGAGCGTCGCAAGACGGAAATCAAGCTGCGGGAAAACGAGGAGCGTTATCGCGCCCTCGTCGAGTATGCGCCAGAAGCGATCGTCGTTGTCGACGTCGCCGAAAACCGTTTCATAGACGCCAACGACATGGCCTGCGAGCTGTTCGAAATGACGCGACCGCAACTGCTTTCGGTCGGTCCGGAAGCGGTCAGCCCGAAGATGCAGCCGGACGGCACACCCTCGTTCGGAATACACCGCGGCTTCGTCGAGCGGACCATGCGGGGCGAGCATCCTACGTTCGAGTGGATGCACAAGAATTCGAACGGCAGGGAATTTCCGTGTGAAGTTCGATTCAGCCGGATGCCCGCCGGCGAACGATCGTTGATACGTGTAAGCATCACCGATATCAAGGATCGCAAGCGCAACGAGGCGCTCGCGCAGGGGCAAAACAAGATTCTCGAGATGATCGCAGCGAATGCGCCCAATCACGATACCCTGGCTGCGATATGCCGCTTCGTCGAGCAGGTCAGCGACGACGTTTATGCGGCCGTCATGATCCTGGATGCGGACAGGAAGGCTCTGCGAGTCGAACAGGCGCCGAGCCTTCCCGACGCGATCAAGCGTTTCCTGGAGGCGGTTCCCGTCGCCAGTGACAGCCTGACCTGCGGCCTTGCCGTGCATGAAGGACAGGACCGGGTTATGACGGACATCGCACACGAAGACGGCTGGTTGCTGCATATCGACGAGATCGAGGCGCACAGGATCGGCGCCGTCTGGTCATTCCTGATCTTCGGTGATGCGAGCAGCGTCATCGGCACGCTCGACGTCTATGCGAAGACAGCGCGCCGACCCGGCACCGACGAGCTGGACAGGTTCATGCGCATTGCCCGTCTGGCGGGCATCGCCATCAGGAGCGCACAGGACGAGGAAAAACTGCGCAGCAGCGAGGCGCGCTACCGCGGCCTGTTCGAAAACGTTATCGACGGAGTTTACATATCATCGCGGGATGGAGAGCTCATTGCGGCGAACCCGGCGCTCGTCGAAATGCTCGGTTACGACAGTGTCGACGAATTGAAAGCGGCCGGCAGCACGACCATGCTGTATGTCAACCCGGTCGATCGTGAGCGCGTGTTTGTTCGTCTCGAGGCGGAAGGCTTCGTCAAGAACTTTGAATACCGCCTGTATCGCAAGGACGGTACCGAAATCGTGGTCCTCGAAAATTCCCGTGCCGTGTACGACGACAACGGCAAGATCGTCGGTCACGAGGGCACGATAACCGACATCACCGAGCGCAAACGAGCCGAAACACGCGTGTTCGAGGAGAAAGAGCGTGCGCAGGTTACCCTGCAGTCGATCGGCGACGCCGTAATTACGACCGATGCGGACGGCAACGTCGATTACCTGAACCCGGTAGCACAGGATCTCATTGGTTGCGACATGCGCAGCGGGCGCGGCAAGCCGATTTCAGAAATGATGACGATCATCAATGAGCATACGCGTGCGCCGGTCGAAAACCCCGTGATGCGTTGCCTCAAGGAGGGCCGTGTCATATCGCTTGCCGACAACTCGGTGCTGATTACGCGGGACGGCGACGAGGTGGCAATCCAGGATTCCGCTGCCCCGATTCGGGATCGTATCGGCAACATCGTCGGATCGGTAATGGTGTTCCACGACACGAGCAAGGAATCGCGACTATTCCGCCAACTCAGCTACCAGGCGTCCCACGATACGCTGACCGGACTCATCAATCGTCGGGAATTCGAATCCCGCATCGTCGAAAGTTTCAATTCGCTCAACCGCGATCCGGAAATTACGCACGCAGTGCTGTATATCGATCTCGACCAGTTCAAAGTCGTCAACGATACCTTCGGCCATGCGGCCGGGGACGAGCTTTTACGACAGCTGACCGAGATCGTGCAGTCCCAGATCCGGTCAACTGACGTGTTCGCGCGCCTCGGTGGCGACGAATTCGGAATTCTCCTCGAACGATGCAACGAGACACTGGCGATGAAAGTCGCCGAAACGATTCGGGACTCGATAGAAGGGTATCGCTTCGAATGGCAGGATTCGTTCACGACCATCCGCGCATCGATCGGCGTCGTTATGGTTACCGCCAATGAAGACAGCGCTGCAAATCTTTTGAGTTCGGCCGACGTGGCCTGCTACTCTGCCAAGGACATGGGCCGCAACCAGGTGCATCTCTACGAGGACAGTGACGCGTCACTGCGCCACGAGGAAATGAAGTGGGTTTCGCGGATAACGAATGCGGTCGAGGACAATCGTTTCGAGCTGTACTTCCAGCCGATCATTGGCATCAACGAATGTGGCGACTCCTCGCGGGGCCACTACGAGCTGTTGTTGCGGATGCGCGACGAGAGCGGCGCGTTGGTCAGTCCGGATCAGTTCATTCCTGCCGCCGAGCGTTACAATCTCATGTCGACGCTGGACCGTTGGGTGATCCATACCGCACTCTCCGAACTCGCCGATTGCACGACGGCGGATGAGGCGCGTTACACCCTCGCCATAAACCTGTCCGGCACGTCGTTGTCGGAGGATCGTTTTCTCGACTACGTGATAAAAGAACTCGAAAGCCGCGAGTTGCCGCACGGTGCGATCTGTTTCGAGATTACGGAGACGGCGGCAATTTCGAACCTGTCACGCGTGGTGCACTTCATGCAAACGCTGAAAACACTGGGTTGCAAGTTCTCGCTCGACGACTTCGGCAGCGGCCTGTCGTCATTTACCTACCTCAAGAACTTGCCGGTTGACTACCTGAAAATAGACGGCCAATTCGTCAGGTACGTGGCCGACGATCCCGTTGACGAGAGCATGGTGAAGGCAATCGCGGCGGTCGGTCGGGCCATGGGCATCGCAACGATCGCCGAGCGCGTCGAGAGCCGGCAGGTGCTCGACAAGCTGGCGACCCTTGGCGTCGAGTACGCGCAGGGCTACTACATCGCGAGACCGAAATCCGTGGCGACATTCGAGCCCTGGACCACGGTGGGCGCGGCGGAGCTGTCTGCCTGACCGCCGCATCGGGGCCCGGGCACGGCCGGCGCATCCGCAAACATCGGATTTATGCGTGTGGCGCCGCGCCGGGATGCGGTACACTTCCTGCGTATGCACGACAACTCGAACAACAATAATTCCCGGTCTCTGTTGTCGCCCGGCGAACCGCCGCCGTTTTACGTGATGCACGCTGTGGCCCAGTCGCCGATCCTGCTGGTCTGCGACCATGCGAGTTGCCGGTTCCCGGAAAAGCTCGGCGACATGGGACTCGATCCGTTCGCGCGGCGCTGCCACCTGGCAATCGATATCGGTGCGGGCTCGCTGACCGAGTACCTGGCTGACAGCCTCGGCGTTACGGCCGTGCTCGCCCAATATTCGCGACTCATCGTCGATTGTAACCGCGACCTTATGGATCCGAGCGCGTTTCTCGCCTTCGGCGACGGCATCGTGGTGCCGGGCAACTGCAATCTCCGGCAGAGCGACAAGGACGCGCGGGCGGAAGCGATCTACTGGCCGTATCACAGGGCGGTCGACGAACAGGTGGCGCGCCTGCAACGCAGCGGCCCGCCGCCGGCATTCATTTCGATACACAGTTTCACGCCCGTTCTCAACGGTGTCGCGCGGCCGTGGGAGATCGGGGTCCTCTGGGACAAGGACGAGTCGCTGCGCAGAATCTTTCTAGACGATTTTCGCGATGCCGGTTTCATGGTCGGTGACAACGAGCCTTATTCCGGCAAGGCGCCGGCCGACTATACGGTCGACAGGCACGGCGAAGATGCGGGGCTGCCGAGCGTCGGCATCGAGATTCGACAGGACCTCATAAACGATTCAGCGGGGGTCGCGAAGATCGGCAACATCATGCGCCGGATGATCGAATCGATTCCTGACAGAGTGCCGCTCGAGCGTTACCGCATTTCCGCGTGAGGACGGACGCCAGGGGGAAAAGAAAATGAGCCGACCGGAACCGAAATTTACGATTGGCGTCGAGGAAGAGTATCTGTTGGTCGACAAGCAGACCCGCAGTCTCGTCGTCGATCCGCCACAGAGTCTCATGAGCGAATGCGAGCAGCAGGCGGAGGGGCAGGTAAGTTCGGAATTGCTGCGTTCGCAGATCGAAGTCGGCACCCGGGTCTGCAAAAATGTCCAGGAGGCGCGTGCGGACCTCGCGCGCCTGCGAAAAATCATTATTGACACGGCCGCGAACCACAACCTTGCGCCGATCGCGGCGTCGACCCATCCATTCAGCAGCTGGAAGGAACAGAAACACACGCAAAAAGATCGTTACGAGGCACTGACGATCGAAATGCAGGGCGCGGCGCGGCGCCTCGTGATATGCGGCATGCACGTGCACGTCGGCATCGAGGACGACGAGCTGCGCATCGACCTGATGAATCAACTGTCCTATTTCCTGCCGCACCTGCTGGCCCTGTCGTGCTCGAGTCCGTTCTGGGGCGGACGCGATACGGGACTCAAGAGTTATCGGCTGACCATTTTCGATGCACTGCCGCGCACCGGCCTGCCGGAGCGATTTGCGAGCTGGGCCGAGTATCAGCGGCATGTCAGGATCCTCATAGACGCCGGGTTGATCGAGGATTCGACCAAGATCTGGTGGGACCTGAGGCCTAGCGCGCGTTTTCCGACGCTCGAGACTCGCGTGATGGACGTTTGCACGCGGCTCGACGACGCAATCGCGCTCGCGGCGATGCTCGTGTGCATATTGCGCATGCTCTATCGGCTGCGGACGCGAAATCAGCGCTGGCGCATCTACACCCCTATGTTGATTCGCGAAAACCGCTGGCGGGCCATGCGTTACAGCTACGACGAGGGTCTCGTCGATCTGGCCCGCGGCGTCGTCGTGCCCTGCGACGAGCTGGTCGACGAAATTCTCACACTCGTTGCCGAAGATGCCGACGCGCTGGGATGCACGAACGAGCTTATGGCCGTTCGCGATATCCTGCGTCGCGGTACGAGCGCCCACCGGCAACTGCAGGCGTTCGAGAAATCGGAGGCCGCCGGCGAGAGCGTCGAGCAAAGCCTGAAGGCCGTAGTCGACACGCTGATCAGCGATACGGCAGCCGGCACGTAAGCCGCGGGAATTCGAGCGCGGCAGGAGCCTCGCGGGCAATCGAGCGCCCCGAACTGGGGAACAGGTCTCATCACGACGCCGGCCCCCCGATTACCATAAAACGATGTACCGAAATTCCGGCATCGGTGGGTAGGGCCGTGTTCGTGTATCAGGCTCTCGAGTCCGTGTTTCCGCCCGTATTCGCGGTCACGGCCGTACTGTATATCGGACTCGCGACCCTGGTACTGCGATCGTCGCCGCACAACGTCATCGGATTTTTCCTGTTTCTCCTTGGAACGATGGTCGCCGGCTCTGCGCTGTCGATCGGTGCAACCGACCCGAACATGTTCGGCATCGGCCGCACGCTCTCGATTTTTGCTGGCGGCTTCCTGCCGGTCGCGTTCTACGCAATCTATCGGCAATACTCCGGCAGTGCGCCCGGCTCATTGATGCTCGCGATCCTGTCGGTCGTGCCAGTAATGACGACGCTGCTCGCACTCACGAATTCCATGCACGGGCTGGTCTGGACTGCCGCAGTCACGGAGGGCGGAATTTATTTCGCCGAGGCCACCGACGATTTCTGGATGAGCCGCGTGCATTTTCCATTTTCGTATGGCCTGTTCGGCTTTTCCGTCATCGCGCTGATCAGTCGACTGCCGAGCATCGCCCCTGCCCATCGCCGACCGGTCACCATCCTAGTCAGCTGCGCAATCCTGCCGTATCTCGTCGGCATTGCGAGTGGTTTCGCCGGTGGCGGGACCCAGGAGTTTCCGTTGCAACCGGCAACGGTGTCGCTGTTGCTGCCCGTTTACGCCTACGCGAGCCTGTCGACGCGGGTATACGAATTCAGACCCGTTGTCTACGAAACCTTGTTCAATCACGTCAGGGATCCGGTCATTGTTCTCGATAATGAGCAATGCGTCATTTGCTTGAATCGGAGCGCGACCGAAATGCTCGATTCATCGGAAGACGAACTCATGGGCCGGCCGCTCTGGGAGGATTTTCCGGAAGCTCGTCTGGCCCTCAGGCGTGCGCAGGAATTCGATCTGACACAGACGCTCAGAATGGATTCGGAGCACACCTGGGAGGTCACGGTCGAACCGCTGCTCGACGAGCGTGGCAAGGTGCAGGGCACGGTAATCGTTTGCCGAGACGTGACGCAGAGGCGGAAAGCGCTCAGTCGGCTCGCAGACAGCGAGCACCTGATACGTACGCTTATCGAGACTTCGTCGAACGGAATACTCAGATTTTCACGCGACGATAGTGATGAACGGCGGCTCTATCGCTGTATTTTCGCGAACCGCGCCGCCGAGGAGTATCTGAACGGTGACGGCGGCACGCTGGTCGGTATGCCGCTCGACAAGCTGGATCAGCTCGAACCCGCGCGGCTGTTAGAGCATTTCGGGGGCAAGGGGCGACCCGGATCGCCGATGAGTTTCGAGACGGAGTACGAAACCGCGGGCAGCGATCGCTGGTTGCGAATCGTTTGTGAGCCGGTCGGTGAGGATTTTTCGGTCACGCTGATCGACATCACGCAACGAAAACATAATGAAAACAAAATGCTCGCCGATGCACTGCGCGATCCTCTCACAGGAATTCTCAATCGGCGCGGTTTCGAAAAGGAAGCCGCGACGAGCATTCGCGGCAACGAGCGCGGCGCCGTGTTGTACCTGGATCTCAACCAGTTCAAGTGCATCAACGATCACTTCGGGCATCAGGTCGGTGACGCCTTGCTCAAGGCCTTCGGTCATCGGCTGGAGTTCTGTCTCCGGCCCGAAGACATCCTGGGTCGGCTCGGCGGCGACGAATTCGCCATCGTGCTGCCTGCGGTATCGGTCGACGATGCCAAGCACGTTGCCGAACGGCTCGTCGACGCGGCGTCGGAGGCTTACATCATCCAGGGAGAGGAAATCCGGTGTGACGTCAGCGTCGGAATTTCGTTGATGCCGCAGCACGGCGAGGAGCTCTGGCACCTGATCAGCGTCGCCGACCGCGCAATGTACGACGCGAAGTCCGCATCTGCCGGCACCGCCGCCAACGATCGCGCCGCGTACGTCGAAGCGGCGATTGCGTCCTAGCCGCTAAATTTTCCCGTGCGCCCGACCAGGTGCGCCGGACGGGTGCCGTGCTCGTGCCATACCCGGGGCTGGCTCAAAACCTGCGACACCGGCTGCAATATGCGGTCTTGAGCGGCGGCCGTGCCGCGCTCACGGCGCCGGTACGATCCTGATTTCCGCGGTCGCGGGATCGGTCGTGTCGAAAACCGCGATTTCGACGACGTCCCCCGAATCGGCATCGATGCGGGTGGGGCCTGCGACGATGGTTTTCTCGTCGACCCGGGTCAGGTACAGGTCGTAGCTGCCGGGGTCGATGAGCAGGCTGCCCAATTGCGTCGCGTAGGGCAGGACGGCACGGCGCACGGCATCGTCGATCGGCTGCCCGACGTCGACGGCGTACAGGTCGAGCGTGGCGTGGTTCAGCGCCGCGGCGAAGATATTCAATCTCAGGGCGCCCGGCAGAGATCGGCGATCCGGAATGTAAGTCACCGCGGACCGGGACCCCTCGAGCCCGGTGACTACGAAATTGTAGTGTACGCCGCGGGCGGCAGTGATTGCGCCCTCGAATAATACGGCGCTGTCGTTGCCAACGGCTGCATACGTAAAAATCGTGTTGCCGATTGCGACGTCGATGTCGCCGGTGATGTCGCCGAATTCGTGGTCGGCCAGCACCTGGCTCGTGAGCATCTCGTCGTCGAACACGTTGGCGGGCGGCATGTCGCTGGATGCCTGAAAAAATCGTACCGTCGGCGGGAAACGCGCGTCGGCAAGCGGCGTCGCGCCGCCGGTCGTGACGATACGGCTCGCAACGACCGGCGCGTTATCGAGTTCGTCACCATCGAAAACGGGCACGAGGTAGGTGCTCAGCGCCGAGTACGAGACGGTAGCGGATTGGTATAGGATGTCGGTCGAATCGCCGGCGCTCGTTACGGTCAGAACGTAGTCGCCCGCTTCGAAATCGAGCGCTCCCAGCGCATCGCCCGGGCTCAGCCGTCCGCGCTCGCCGCCCGGCGCGGGCGCGGTGCCCGGCGAGGCAAAATACACGTCAATGTCGCCGAGTGAGGCGGCGGCATGGGCCAGGCGTAGCTCGAAGACCGTCGCGTTGTCCGCGAAGCTGCGCTCGGGAGCGTCCCAGATCCTGACGCTCGGCGCCGCGATGTCGCCCGTGAGCACGAGCGTGTAGTCGCGGTCTGGCTCGACTTTGAGATCCGGTCTCGCGACGCGGCGGGCTTGGCTTTCGCCGAAAAAAAGCACGTCGAAATTGAAGGTGTACTCGAAATCGTCCCACCGCCGGGACGGGCTGCTCTGCTTGTACACGAGCGTGCCGAGCAGCGTTTCTTCGATACGAAACCCGACGTCGGGCGATCCCTTGATTGCGTTGATTGCGCGCACGGCGCCCTTGCCGGACGGGTTCGGCAAGGAAGATTCGCTGGTGCAGCCATTGATCAAGACGATCGCCCCGGCCAGCAGGAGCAGTCGCCTCATTTGCTGCGTTCCTCGTAGCCGCAAATCGATTTGACCTCGAGAAATTCCTCAATGCCGTGAGCGCCCCACTCACGGCCGTTACCGGATTGCTTGTAGCCGCCGAACGGCGCCATGGAATCTAGCCACGCACCGTTAATGTGCACCATGCCGGTGCGCAGGCGCGCCGCGACTTTGCGTGCCCGGTCGAGATTGGACGACGAGACGTAGCTCGATAATCCGTACGGAGTATCGTTGGCGATCCGCACCGCGTCATCTTCATCCTCGTAGGGGATGATCGACAGCACCGGCCCGAATATTTCTTCGCGTGCAATCGTCATGTCATTACGTACGTCGCTGAAAACGGTCGGCTTGACGAAGTAGCCCTTGCTGATGCCATCGGGCCGGCCGGTCCCGCCGGCCGCCAGCGTTGCGCCCTCATCGATCCCTTTCTGGATGAGCTTTTGAATCTTTTGCCATTGAACGTCGGATACGACCGGGCCCATCTCGGTCGTTTCATCCCTGGGATCGCCGATTTTGACGTTCAGCGCGACCTGTTTGGCGATCTCGGTCGCTTCTGCCAGCCGATCCTTCGGTACCAGCATGCGAGTCGGCGCATTGCAGGACTGGCCCGTATTCTCGAAGCACTCCCTGGCGCCGCCTGTCACCGCCTTCGCGAAGTCGGCGTCGTCGAGCAGGATATTCGCCGACTTGCCGCCGAGTTCCTGCGCCACGCGCTTGACCGTCGGCGCGGCATTCTGCGCGACGAGTACTCCCGCGCGCGTCGAGCCCGTGAACGACACCATCGCAATACCCGGGTGCTGGCTCAGAGCCGTGCCGACACCGGGGCCGTCGCCATTGATCAGGTTGAAGACCCCGGCCGGCACGCCGGCTTCGTCGAGAACCTCGGCAAAGATCACGGCATCGAACGGCGCGATTTCGCTCGGTTTCAGGATCATCGTGCAGCCGGCCGCGAGCGCCGGCGCAACCTTGCACGCGACCTGGTTGATCGGCCAGTTCCACGGCGTTATGAGACCGCATACGCCGATCGCTTCCTTGACGATCAGCGTGGTGCCGATTTTCTGCTCGAATTCGAAATTCTTGAGCGCTTTCACGGCCGCCTTGATGTGCTGCGGGCCGCTTGCTGCCTGGGAACTTTTGGCGAGTCCCCACGGCGCACCCATTTCATCCATGATCGCGGCCGCGATGTCGTCGTGCCGCTTCCGCGCGACGTCGAGAATCGCTTCCAGCAGTTCGATGCGCTCCTCGCGCGTCGTCCGTGAATAGCTTTCGAATGCCCGCGTCGCGGCGGCCACGGCGACGTCGACGTCGGCCATCGAACCGAGGCTGATGCGGCCGAAGACCTCCTCGGTCGCGGGATTGACGACATCGAGCGTCCGCGGCTGGACCGGGTCGACCCATTGGCCATCGATGTAGAATTGCAGTTTCTCGAGCATCGGAGTTCCTCCTCGGGCAAGCCGGGAATGATAGCTCAAATCGGGCGCTGCGCTAGACCCGTGGGCGGGCTGGCGCTTTCATCGGCCCGTGGCGGGCCGTGCCCGTTCGCGGCTCGTATCGGTACGGTCCGGCCGGCAGCGCATGCATCGCTCCGCCTAGATGGCGAGGAACTTGTGGCGGTACTCGGCCGGCGGCATGTCGTACCAGGACTTGAACGCGGTCGTGAACGAACTGAAGTTCGAATAACCGAGCAACATCGCGACCTCGAGGGCCTTGAGGCGCCGGTCGCTCAGGTAGCGCACGGCGAGCTCGCGCCGCACCTCGCCCAGGACCTTCTGGAAACTGGTCTTCTCGGCCTTGAGCCGGCGCTGC